>JANOFP010000354.1:0-31970 GCA_031413675.1 Bacteroidota bacterium | reverse complement strand
AAGTACAGCGACAAACTGGATTTTGGCATTAACGGCGGGTTGGATCATTTGTTCAAATTTAAATTCCAGGACGAAAGCATTCTTGTCCTGGATCCATCGGCATATATCTATGCCGGCACCCAACGTTTTACCAGGAGTTATTATAAGAAAAGCAGTTTTTTATTATTCCCCGGAATAGAACAGGAAATAAAAGAGGAAGTAAATAAATTAAACATACTATCCTATGAGATTTCAATGCCCGTAGTTTTTGCAAAAAATAAAATACAGATAATTTTAAACCCGGCTTATGTAATACCTCAAAATATTATTACAGTTGAAAACAGGCCGGATCTTTCGGAGCGGGGAAGAAATATGTTTTATATCACAGCCGGGGCAAAAATTATTTTCTGACAGGAATTATTTTTTTTTCTCTAAAAAAATTTCTGCCATCATACACCTTACACTTCCACCTTCGGCAGCCTCTATAGATGGTATTGCAACGGGCAATAACTTAGCAAAGAATTGCAATTTTTCTTTTTGCTCATCAGTTAGTGAGTCAAATGCAGCGCTACTCATTATTAAAAATGATTCATCATTTTTATTTTTTACTTCCAGCATATTGCCGGCAAAACAGTGCATCTGTTCTTTGGTAATTGGAATAATTTCATGGCCCGTACTTTCCAATAATTGTTTTACGGCTATCAACTCCCATTCTTCATCGATTGCTTCTTCACACAACACACAGAAGCTTTGCCCGAGAGCCATTACTACATTGGTGTGGTATATCGGCTTATCACTTTTATCTTTTGCCAGAAACACAACTGCGGAAAAACCATTGGCGGATGCAAATTTTTCTAATACGGCGGGGCTTGTTCTTTCAGATATTGCAGCATAAATCATTTTATTGTCATGGTCTATCATCATACTCCCCGTTCCTTCCAGAAATCTTCCTTCGGCTTCGTATTCACTCCAGTCCTGCACATCGGTTACAATATATTTTTCAGCCAGTAATTTCAGGATATCATCTCTTTTTTCATTTCGCCTGTTTGCTGCATACAATGGATACACAAAAACTTTTCCATCGGGAGAAGTGCTGAGCCAGTTGTTGGGAAAAATAGCAGATGGTTTTATGGGCGTTAACGTGTCTTCTATTACAAGTACATCTATAAAATTTTCTCGCAACAAATTTACCATTGCATCAAATTCATTTAATGCTTTCAAATGAATTTCGTTTTTGTTTTGAGTTTGTTTTTGTTGAAAAAAATTATTGTTTGCTGTTTCAGTATTAAATCCAAAAGCAGCGGGGCGAATCATGAGTATGGTGGTTGCAGTTGGCATCCTTCGTTTGGCTCAGGATATTAAGGAGTCAATTTTTTTTGCAAGCTCCCTGTCTTTTCCCGTTACAATATTTCCGGCACTATGCGTATTCAACCATATTTCAACCGTATTCCAAACATTACTCCAGTAAGGATGATGATCCATTTTTTCGGCTTCCAGGGCCACCCGTGTCATAAACGCAAACGCTTCACTGAAATTTTTAAATTCAAATTTTCTATAGAGTTTATTTTCTTCTTCTTTCCATTTACCCCCACCCACTAAAGGGTCATTCTTAATAGTACTCATAATAATATATTTTAATGCAACAATGAAACTACAAGTTATGTTTTTTTATTCCCTTTTTGGGGATAGGGGTACATTAAAAAATCAGGTGTTCTTTGTTTTTAATTTTTTCATTTGTTAGCTCCATAACCAATTGCACTGCGCTGATTGTTTTTATAGCTGTAATATATTCCTGAACTGATTCATCAGAAACTATTTCGCCTTTTATCAGCCATAAAAAATCGAGATGTTTAAATTCCGGTAAAAGATATTCGCCGTCGAACTGGTTGTTGTATAAATAATGACTCAGGCAGCTGGTGTCTTCATGAAAATCATAGACTGAAAAAAAATAGTTGCGCCGCTTGCGGGTCAATTGTATTTCAATATCATTGTTGATACGAAATTCAATCCCCATTAACTGGTTCAGTTGCCAGCTCAATTGATAGTCTTTTACCGGGGCCATAATGCCGAGCAACTTTGTGTCTTCAAAGAAGTCATGAGTCAGTTCTGCGGTATCAAGAATTAGTTTCATTTTTTAAACCCCACTCCTAACTCCTCTCCGGGAGAGAGGGGAATAAGAGTCATATTTAAATTTAGTTTGCTATACTTAATTTTAAAACTGGACTTCTGTTTCTATTACCTCATTCCCTCTTTTTATTTTTACTTTTACTTTATCACCTTTCATAAATTTCCCTAATGTTTGCATATAACTATCCATCGATGAAATTGGGTAATCGCCAATCTGTAAAATAATATCACCTGTTTTTATTCCGGCTTTTTGTGCCGGCCTTCCTTCGCTTACTCCATCGCAGCGAAGTCCCACACCAGAAAATGTATAGTCTGGCATTACACCCATCGTTACACTTCCGCTGCGCATAGAGCTGGTTGATTGAGATTCTCTTGTTTTAGCAAATAGCGGCTTTTCTTTTTTATCCATCGCATCTACAACCGAAATAATATGTTTTATTATTTGCAGCTCACCCGTATAATTTATCAACTGAAAATCATCTGTTGGTTTATGATAATCTTTATGTAGCCCGGTAAAGTAAAATAGTACGGGGATGTCTTTTCTGTAAAAAGAAGTATGATCGCTTGGACCGGTGCCGCTTGAATCTATTCTGATCACAACCGGCGCAACGTAATTTTTTTTAGCCGCCATTTTAAAATTCGCATTATTATTTATTATTTCATTCCAAACCGGCGAAGTACCAAACCCGCCAATGGTTAATACTTTACTGCTATCATTCAATCGCCCAACCATATCCATATTTATCATATAGTTTGCGGTCTTCAAATCAATAGTTGGGTTTTCGGTAAAATATTTTGAACCATATAAGCCCAGCTCTTCACCTGAGAAAGCGATAAAAAGATAATTGTTGGCTTTGGATTTTGAAACAGTAAGAATTTTCGCCACTTCAATTAATGCAGCCGTTCCACTTGCATTATCATCGGCTCCATTATGGATTAGTTTTTCACCTGTACGCAACATGGAGTTTCCATCTTCGCCATAGCCCAGGTGATCGAAATGTGCACCGAGGATTACTGTAGAGGTAGCATTGTTGTTGATAAAACCAATTACATTATTCCCTGTTTTTGTTTTTTCTTTGATTTTAATTTTCAAATTAATATCAAGTGGCGTATCCGAATCTTTAAAAAGCGTTGAAGCTACATTTCTTACAATATAAATAACTGGAATTGATAATTGAGCAGAACGATCTTTTCCGTTGAAAGTAAGTTTATCATCAGTGCCGGAAGTATTATAAATAAACAAGGCTGATGCGTTTTTCTTTTTTACTTCTGTGGCTTTATTTTTTATAAATCCATCCAGGTCGAAATGCGGATTGTTTTTATTTTCATCAATCGTTTCTTTCAAATCGAAAAACCAGGGCATATCTGATTCACGCAGCGCAATAGATGGCAGTGCTTCCATTTTAATATCGGGAGAAAAAGGAAAGGGGAAAAAATCCTTCGCTGGGTTTAGAATAATATTATTTATTTCCAGCGATGTGGCAGGGTCAATTTCTTTTCCTTCATTTACTACAAAAGGTTGATAAAAATTATTCGTGCCTTTTGGTGTTAATCCTGCTGTTTGAAATTGATTACTGATATATTCCATTGCCAGCTGCTCGCCGGCCGTTCCGGTTCTTCTGCCTTCTAATTTATCATCAGCAAGAAAACGGATATGCGTTTTAAGGCTGTTGACAATAAGGGTATCGGGGTTTATTCTTTTAGTTTTATTTTTTTTGCCCTGGGCATGCGAAAAATAAGCGGTATGAATTAGAATAAAAACAAGAATGATTCGGTACATGTAGTAGAAATTAATTTAGCTACAAAGGTACAGATCGGAAAATGTTTTTTTCGGAAAGTATCAATAAGAAATTTAAGAGATTGCTAAACTATGACGGATTACCGAATTAAATCCTGATTGGCAAAAGCCACCGCTATCTCTGCTCCCAGTTTTGCATTGTGTTTAATCAAAGCAATATTCGCTTCAAGACTTTCACCTTTTGTGTGTTCAGCTATGTATTTTAATAAAAAAGGAGTTACCTCTTTCCCTGTAATTTCATTTTCTGAGGCAGCTTTTAATGCAGCTTCAATGTAAATTTCCATTTCCGTTGCATCAATTTCCTGTTCTGTCGGAACTGGGTTGGCAATTAACACAGAACCACTAAGATTCAACTGCCATTTAACATGTAGCATTTTTGCTATCTCATCTGGTGTATTTAATTTCAATGGTGAAGCATAACCACTTTTCCGGGAATAGAAACTTGGAAACTCGTTCTGCCCAATTGTTACAACGGGTATTCCTTTTGTTTCCAGGTATTCCAACGTTAATCCAATATCAAGAATAGATTTTACACCGGCAGAAACAACGGCCACAGAAGTTTTTTCCATTTCAGTTAAGTCGGCAGAGATGTCCATAGTTTGTTGAGCATTTCTATGTACACCACCAATTCCTCCCGTTACAAATATTTTTATTCCAGCCATGGAAGCAATTCGCATGGTTGCAGCAACTGTAGTGGCGCCTAACAAATTTTTACTGATTACATAGGGCATATCTCTTATACTTACCTTCCACACATCATTAGCTGAGGCAAAATATTCGAGCTGTTCGTTGCTTAATCCAACATGGCATTTACCATTTATCATTGCAATGGTTGCTGGCACGGCTCCATTTTCCCGAACTATTTGTTCTACCTCAATTGCTGTATTAATATTTTGCGGAAAGGGCATTCCATGAGAAATAATGGTGGACTCTAATGCAACAACAGGTTTAAAAGTTGCAAGGGCTACTGCTACGTCGGGATGTATTTCTAAAAATGGATTCATTAATCGGGATAATATTTTGAAACGAGTTGTAATAATTTTTGTTGATTGAGATGTGTGGCAATTGCGCCATTTACCTGTAAAATTTCTGCTGATAACGTATGTGCCAGTTTTAAACAACCGAGTTCGTCTTTATTTAAAATCTTTCCCAAAATAAATCCCGATAAAGAACCATCGCCTGCGCCGGTGCAATCCACAACTTCTATTTCTGGCGCCTGAAGTGTAATTGATTTTTCGTGGCTATATAATGCAGAGCCATGTTTTCCATTATGCAACCATATATTTTTTACCCCTCTTTCTAACAGCTCTTCTATTTGCTGTTGAGTAAAAAATGCTTTTTCAGAACACAACACGGGTAGCTCATCTTCATTTGGGGTGATAAGATGAAGTCCATCCAGGTTTGCTTCTTTAAATTTTCTTGCAGGTGGAACAGATACGGGTTCAAGAATAAACGGAATACTTGTTTCATTACTAAAAGCCAGTAACCAGTCTGCGGTGTCAAGACTTACATTAGCATCTGCCAGCAGGTACGAAGCCGTCTTCAATAATCCTTTATGCTGCTCCAAATGTTGCGGGGTAATTAAATAATTGGCAGCATTGGTTAAGAATGCAGAAAACAAAGAGCCGTCAGGATTTAGTATACCCGTGTATTTTCCCGAGAGGCCTTCTTTGGTTATGGATGCATCAAGATTTACTCCGGCATTTTTACAAACACTTTTTAACCAATCTCCGTCACTGTCATTGCCAAACACACTTATTAATTGTACGGAAACATTCAGCAATGCAAGTTGGTGTGCAATATTTCTACTTACGCCTCCTGTGGTTTTTATAACGATTGCTTCATTTGTAGTAGCAAGCATCATTTCGTCTTGTGCATGAAACAATTCATCAATAAAGGACGCACCAATACAAATAACCGGGTTTGGCATACTGTAAAAATAATGTCTTGGGAGTATTCCTTTTTCTTTTTAAAAATAAATACAAGGCAATACGCCTGGAAAGTTAAGGGGTGTATTTAAAATGAATAACCAGTATTTGAGAGTATTTTTTATTATTCAGACAAACTATTTTTTTCTAAATAAAAAATCAGCAGTGCTAACAACTCTTAAAAAATTTACCTGGCACTTCTTCAAGCATTGCTTCTATTTTTTTTGCAGCATTGGTAATAGAAAGTCCGCCAAGGTTGGTGCAACGTAAAGTGTGATGAATTTGATCTCCCACCGCTTTCATGGTTTCTATCACTTCATCCAAAGGAATCAGTTGTTCATAATCAGACAAAGCCATATTTGCACAGGACACAGCATTGGTAGCAGCCATTACATTTCTACCGAGGCATGGAGCCTCTACACGATTGCCAATAGGATCACAGATTATACCTAATGAATTTTGCAAGGCGAGTGAAGATGCTGCAATCGATTGTTTAAGTGTACCGCCTTTCATTTCTACAATAGCAGCAGCAGCCATACCTCCACCTGATCCGGTTTCAGCCATACACCCTCCCACCTCTGCAGCAAACGTAGCATGTGCAGCAATGAACACACCAATTAATCCTGCAGACAACATTGCTTTCACTAATTCATCTTCTTGTAATTGCATAGAATGAGCTGTACCGAACAATGCTCCCGGCAAAGCACCACAACTTCCTGCAGTGGGTGCCGCTACAACTACTCCCATTGAACTTTTTACTTCCATCATGGCACTTACATACATGATGATTCGGTTGTTGACGTCACCGCCAATTAATTTACCAGCATCCATTTTTTCCCGGAACTGTGGTGACTGAGATCCTAAAATGCGGTCTTTATATTGTGTGCCGTTAAGTCCAAGTTGTATTGCATTACCCATGATAAGAATAATGCTGCGCATCTTTTCAAATACTTCTGCTGCAGAAATATTTCCTCTTGCCATTTCGTAATCTACTGCCAGCTCCCATAGTGATTTATTTTTGTCTTCATTATACTCCATCATTTCATTACAGGTGATAAAAGGAACCTGTAAGTTTTTCCTGGCCATTACCGGTAATACGGGGTGAAGTTGTTTGATAAATAAAACTTCTTTCATAGCAAGCAGTTCTTTATAAATTACTTCATCCAAAAAAGACTGCGATTTAATTTCTATAAAAGATATTTCGCCATTATGAAATTCTATATCATCAAATGTAACGGAGGCTTTTAAAAATTGAATGATGCTTTCTGGTTCCTCACAATATATCAATGTTTCAAAATAATCTCCTGCCATAGAAACTTTCACATCATCAATTGCAATCACTTCTATCATGCCTCCTCCCGTGGAAATGGCCGTGAGCCTCCTTGTTTCTTTATTATTATGCAGTGTTATTTTATACAGGTTAGGATGTCCGTTTCCTATATCAACGATATTTATTTTGACATTTATTCCTGCTGTTACAATATGTTTATCCGATTGGGGCAATCGTTCATCATCCGCTTCCCATCCTAAAAAGCCGCCAAACAAACCCATATCAGATCCCTGGCTTTTGTGTGTGGTAGCCAATGAGCCATTTGGATCAAATTCAATTAAAACATCTTTTATGTTTTCACCCATCAGGTCTCTGCACAAACGGGCAATGCGTAACGATGCGGCGCAATGAGAACTGGATGGTCCCCGCATTACCGGGCCAATCACATCATTGAATATGCTTGGGTAAGTACTCATATTAATTGAGTTTTAAAATACTCAGTAAGTTACAAATTCTTTTTCCAATATTGTTCCATCGTACGCCTCATTTGCAATGTTGTATTTTCCCGCTGGCTGATACCGTGGTCCCTCATCGGATAAGCCATCATACTGAACAGTTTATTATTTTTTATTAATTCATTCACCAGCATTTCAAAATTCTGGTAATGCACATTATCGTCCGCAGTGCCGTGCATAATCATCAGGTTTCCTGTTAATTTTTTTGCATGCGTTAACGGAGATCCTTCCCGGTATCCTTCCACATTATCAGAAGGCAGGCCCATATATCTTTCCTGGTAAATATTGTCGTACAATGTTTGTAACGAAACAAATGAAATAGCAATGGCTGTTTTAAACACATCTCCATGACGAAAAATACTATGCAATGACATTTGCCCGCCGCCGCTCCATCCCCAGATACCAACATGATTGGCATCTATAAAAGGGTACATCGTCATTATTTTTTTTGCTGCCGCTGCCTGGTCATCTGCAGCCAGCAAACCAATCTGGCGGTAAATACATTTTCTGAATTCACGGCCCCGCGGTACACGGGTGCCCCGGTTATCAATACTTATAACAACACAACCTAATTCATAAGACAGGTATTGATGCCAGAAATTATCTCCGGTGCCCCAGTTGTCCTGCACGGTAGAACCTGCAGGCTCTCCATATACATGAAAGATGACAGGATATTTTTTTTGCGTATCAAAATCTTTTGGCTTGATGATCCATGCATCCAGTACGACATCACCGATATCCACTTTAAAAAATTCTTTTTTACTTAATCCCAATTCATTAATTCTTGTTTTTAAAACAGAATTGTCTTCCAGTAGTTTTATTTCTTTATGAGTTGACAGATCGATCAGTGATATGCGTGGTGGAGTTATTGCATTTGTAAAATTGTGTATCGCATATTTTGCATCGGCAGATATCTGGTAAGAATGTTGGCCCGCCATATTTGTTGACGAAACTCTTTCTGCTTCTTCGGTTCCGTCCAGCCTGCTGCGATATAAATACCGCTGTGTAAAATTTTCCGGCGAAGCGATATAATAAACGTAACCACCAGCCGGATCGATGCAGTTAATATTTACCACATCAAAATTTCCTTTGGTGATCAGTTGCATTTCTTTTCCGTCTCTTGATACTTTATACAAATGAAGCCAGCCATCTTTTTCACTGGTCCAGGTAAATGCTTTTGTATTATCAAGCCACACAATATTATCATGTATATCCAGGAAAGCTTCGTCTTTATCTGTAAGTATATTTTTCAGCGCCATTGTTTTTGTATTACCTACCCAGACTGTGTTTGTATTCTGCAGGCGGTTCAATTGCTGAATCATCACTTCGTCAGAGGCGGGGATATAATCCATGCGGGCTAAATAATTATTGCGTGGATCTCCGGGTATTTTAAACCATTTTGTTTGTCCGCCGATTGCAGAAATAACACCAACTTTTACAGAAGAATTCGTAGTACCTACTTTTGGATAAGGTAATGGAATAGGGATTGAATAATTGGAATCCACATTATTGATCATATAAAAAGTACCGACGCCTTTTGTATCTGATTGCCAGTATGCAATATTTTTTCCATCGGGGCTCCAGCGAAAACCGTCACGGTTATCCAGTTCTTCTTCATACACCCAATCGAAAGTACCGTTGATGATATTTTTTCCTCCATCTTTTGTTAATTGCGTTATTACTCCTGTACTTATATTTTCTGCATATATATTCAGCTTGCTTACATAGGCCACTCTTCCTCCATCCGGAGAAAATTTTGCAAACATCAGCGTTGCTTCTTCCAGGCCTTTACCTAACTGCTTAAGTCTACCATTTGCAAGATTCAATACCCAGTAATCGCCTCTTGAATTTAGCCGCCAAACTTTTCTTGTATTAGTAAATATCAAAAGCTTGCTGTTGTCGTCTGACCATATATAATTATCAACGGTCAATGGCTTGCTTGATCCGGCAGGTAATAACTGAGTTGCATTTACAAGAATATTTTTTGTGCCGCTGGCAACATCATAACGAACAATATCATTTCCTTTGGCAGTTGCATTAAATTCAAGTGTTGAATAACTTTTGTTATCCTTCATCCACCGCAATTGCCCCACGCCTTTAGCCCTGTAGAGATTATTGGTATAAATATCTTCAAGGGTTAATTTTTTAGATTGTGCATTGATGCTGCAAGCAAAAAAAACAGAGATAAGAAAAAGCAAGCCGAATGAAAGTTTATGATTCATGTTGTCAATTTTATTTTTTAAAAATTAAGGTATAATTATTTGATCTGATAACTTTCGCCTTTCACAGTTTTAAATTCAATTATTCCACCAGGTAGTTTTTTGAAAGAAACGTTCTTGCCATTATTAGTAATTTTTACATTGGGATTTGTTTCTATTCTACAAGTCGCTCCGGCTTTGGATAAAATTTTTAAAGCGGTTAGTTTTTTATTTTGCCATTGAAAATCTAACTCAAAACCCCCTCTAGCGCAAAGCCCTTTAAATTCTCCTTCACCCCATTCATCGGGTAATGCGGGTAGTAGTTTTATAAATCCATCATGCGATTGCATCAGCATTTCGGAGACTGCTGCAGTAACACCAAAACTTCCGTCAACTTGTAATGCTCTTCCACATAGTGCAAACATAGAAGCAGTGCATTGTTCTTTTAAATACCCTTTATAAATTTTATTAGCCCGGTTGCCATCTCCCAGTCTTGCCCACAAAGCCATTTTCCATGCTCTTGACCAGCCGGTAGATGCATCTCCTCTTTGGTTCAATACCTTTTTATATGATTCAATCAATGCCGGAGTTCTTTTTTCAAACAATACTTTACCCGGGTATAGTCCGTACATGTGTGAATAATGACGATGATTTTCTTCCAGCGATTTCCAGTCATCGGCCCACTCCTGCAAAGAACCATCTTTCCCAATTTGCGGCGGAACTAATTTTTCTCTTGCAACTTTTACACTTTGTACAAAGGCATCCTCTTTTCCTAAAACTTTAGATGCTTCAATAAAATAACCGAACAGGTCGTAGAGTATCTGCATATCAATTGATGAACCAGCACAAATACTGGTTCCTTCTCTGAATCCAGCCGTTACTTCATCAAAGTAAGGTTTATTGCCACCGCCATCAGGAAAATTTTCAGGTGATGTAGAAGGATTAGTCACTAACCATTTTCCGTTGGGGTGAGGCACTAAAAAATCCATAAAGAATTGTACAGAGCCTTCTATCAATGGATATGTTTCTTTTAAAAAATCTTTATCCATTGTGTATTGATAATGTTCCCAAATATGTGTGCAGAGCCATGCACCACCTACGGTGAATGTTCCCCATGTTGGTCCATCCATTGGCGCAGCCACTCTCCATAAATCTGTATTCTGATGAAAGACCCATCCTCTTGCGCCATAATGTTCACGGGCAACTTGCGAACCCTGGTCTGTTAATTCTTTTATCATGCGTACCAATGGTTCAGCGCATTCAGAAAGGTTTCCACTTTCTACCGGCCAGTAATTCATTTCTGTATTGATGTTGGTAGTATATTTTGAATCCCAGGAAGGATTCATATTGTCATTCCATATACCCTGCAGGTTAGCGGGTTCTGTTCCGGGTCTTGAAGATCCGATCATCAGGTACCTGCCGAATTGATAACTCAGTGCTGCCATAGAAGGATCGGGTTCGGTTTGAATTTTTTTCACCCGTTCAGTTGTTGGAAAAAAAGAATTTTCGGTATTGGGTAATTTTAGTGAAACACGATCAAAATATTTTTTATGATCCGCTACTGATGATTCTAAAATAGTATTGTAAGATTTATTTGCAATTCCTTTTAAATAATCATCTACCCTCTGGTGCTGATCGGCACTGACATCTTTGTAGTTTACAAAATTTGTAGCTGCTGCAAAATAGAGTGTAACCGAATTAGCATTTTCAATAATCAAATCAACTCCTTTTGTTTTCATCATACCACCTTCGGGAATTGCTTTTATCCTTGCTTCATATCTTAATTTTCCTTCCACTCCCATATAGTCTGCCGATTTTCCGGCAAGGATCAATCCATCATTTCCATAAGGATCCATTCTGAAATAATCAGTAGCATAGTTGGAATGCGCCTGATTTCTTTCGCCGCGAAGATTAGCAGTAAAAGAAACACTGTTGGGTTTGTCGGATGTTATTCGGACAACTATTACCTGATCTGGTGCCGATGAAAATACTTCCCGGTGATAAATGATACCATTAGAAAGATAACTGACTCCCGAAATTCCGTTTTCAAGGTCAAGCCATCTTTTATAATTAGTTATACTATCCTGGTTTTTGAAAAACAGATGAAGGTTGGCAAGACTTTGATATTTCATTTGCTCAACAGGATAGCCCATTAAATTTCTACCGAATAAATTATGGGCTTCCAAATATTTTTCTTCGAAAACCATTTTTTGAATTTCTGGCAATACTTTATATCCACCTTTTACTACTGTTGAATACGGACCACCTGACCAATAGGTTTCTTCATACAGTTGAATTCGTTCTTCTTTGTTTTTTCCAAACACCATCGCACCAAGACGGCCATTGCCAACCGGCAATGCATCTTCCCATTTTTGCGCCTGCTTGTCAAACCATAATAGTGTGGAAGTATTAAATGTTTTATTATTTATTTTTTCGGGAACATCTTTTGTTTGAGCCAGTAATAAATTAGCTGATTGCAGTATGATTGTTATATAAATAAACATTTGACGTTTCATAATAGAAAATTTAATCTTTTAAATATAAAGTCTTATTCTTCTTTCTTTTTTACAATCAAAAACCAATCATTCTCCAGTGGTAGGTAACCGTATTCATAATTGTAGAAATAGGTTTTACCAGTTTTGGTTGTATAAGTATGTGTCAGGTATTTAAAATGAAAACCTAATCGCTGTAATTTGTCTTTACTGGCTTTGGCTGTTTCTTCATTGTTGGGTAAAATACTTTCTAAAATTTTTCGGTTTTTCATCAATGTGTTATTGATATTTCTTACATAACTGCTGTGGCTTCCTTTAGATTTTTGCTGATTGTTGTAATTGTTTCTGCAATAATCATTGCAAAATTTTTTATCAACTCTCCCTTTTAATGTTTCGCCGCAGGCAAGACAGGTTTTGGTTTCTATTGCAGGCATAGTAATGGTTTCAGGGAATTAAGGTACGGGAAAATATCCGTGTGCAAACGTTTTTACCCGTTTAGCTTCACAAGTAAACGGATAAAAACCGGATACCGTTTTCCGGCACTATCATCTTTGTGTTGTCAATCGGAAAAGACGTCACCGGTTGGTTGAAATAAAAAATTTAAAACCGTACCGACGTTTCAGTCGGTACACAAAACTTAAAACTATGTACGCTTTAAAAAACAAAGTACAATTGATTGGCAACCTGGGTGGAAAACCAGAAGTAAAGAACACAGAAAGTGGCAAGAAACTGGCGCAGTTCAGTATTGCTACCAGTGAAAGTTATCGAAATGCACAAGGCGAGAAAATTACAGAAACACAATGGCATCGTGTAATAGCATGGGGCAAGCTGGCAGAGATTGCTGAAAAATATCTTGACAAAGGAAAAGAAGTAGCTATCGAAGGCAAATTGGTAAATCGTAGCTACAATGATAAAGACGGTAACAAAAAATATATTACCGAAATACAGCTGAATGAGCTGTTGATGCTGGGTGCAAAGCCGGCCGAAAGCTAATAATTCAATTGGCCGCAGACTGTATGTGTAATAATTAAATTAATTGTTATACTATAGTTTGCGGCTTTTTATTTTTCATGAAACAGCTTTAGTAGTTTAGCATCTGTATGATGAATTACGACACAACCAATGAAATGTTTCGCCTGGCAACTGAGTTAGTTAATCAAAGTTCCCGCAATATTTTTCTTACAGGGAAAGCGGGTACGGGCAAAACAACATTTCTTAAATACATAAGGGAAAACTGTCATAAGCAAATGGCAATAGTAGCGCCTACCGGAGTAGCTGCAATAAATGCCGGTGGAGTTACCATGCATTCATTTTTTCAATTACCATTCTCTCCTTTTATACCGGATGCCGGTAGTGGTTTTAGTAGAAACAATGAAGAAGTAGCAAACCGAAATAGTTTAATCAGCCGGTTAAAAATGACGAATGAAAGAAAAAAAATTATTCGTGAACTTGAATTGCTAATAATTGATGAAATAAGCATGGTGCGCTGCGATACACTTGATGCAGTTGACACAATCTTGAGGCATGTTCGGCGCAGATATCATGAACGGTTTGGCGGATTGCAGGTATTGTTTATTGGCGATATGTTTCAGTTGCCCCCCGTTATTAAAGAAGCTGAATGGAACTTAATAAAAGACTATTACAACAGCCCTTTTTTCTTTGACAGTATTGTTATAAAGGAAGACCCTCCTCTTTTTATTGAGTTTATAAAAATTTACAGGCAAAGCGAAGAAAAATTCATCAATCTTCTCAACCAGGTGCGAAATAATGAACTGGAGGATGACGGAAGAGAACTTTTGGAAAGCCGGTTTAAGCCGGTATTTCGCAGAACAAAAAATGATGGTTATATAATTCTTGCCACACATAATGAGAAAGCAAGAAATACAAATGCAAACGAACTTTTAAATCTTAATGCTTCTTCGTTTAAATTCACAGCTGAGGTGACAGGAGATTTTCCTGAGTCAGCTTATCCGGCAGATGAATTGCTTCAATTAAAAGCAGGAGCCCAGGTTATGTTTATTAAAAATGATTCTGAAAAAGCAAAACGCTATTTCAACGGAAAGATTGGCGTGGTGACAGAATTAGATAATGAAAAAATTGTTGTTCAATGCAACGATGAACCGGATGCCATTGAAGTGAAAAAAGAAAAATGGGAAAATATCCGCTATGCCTTGAACAATTCAACCCGCCAGCTTGAAGAAGAAGTTTTGGGCTCATTTGTTCAGTATCCATTAAGGTTGGCGTGGGCAATTACAATACATAAAAGCCAGGGATTGACTTTTGAAAAAGCAATTATAGATGCCGGAGAAGCATTTGCCCCTGGCCAGGTATATGTCGCATTGAGCCGTTGTACTACACTTGACGGAATCGTTCTTCAAAGCCGTATAAAATCAAATGGTTTTTTTACTGATGAAAGAATTGTCCGGTTTTCGCAAAATCGTACCTCTGCAAATTTGCTGGAGCAGGAATTGCAGGAGTCAAGAAAAAATTACCAATTGAAAGTTTTGCTTTCATTGTTTGATTATAAAACCACGATAGCAGAAATTAATGAATTGAGAAATTACTTATCAGAGCACAATTCTTCTTTTAATGTTGAGGCCGGTAAATGGATAAATGAAATTTCAGATAAAGTAAATGAAATACAATTGACGGCAGAGAAATTTCAAACACAGTTAAAAAAATTATTTTTAATTGAAGAGCAACCCGAATTCAACATTGTTTTGCAGGAGCGTATAAAAGCAGGCGGAACATATTTTGTAAATGAGCAAAACAAAGTACTTGAGTTAATTCAAAAATCACCCGCGGTAACTGATAGCCGGATTCATGCAAAAGAATTTAATGATGGATTGAAGGAAGTGTTCGCTCAGTTATCAAGAAGTAAATATATGCTTGAGGGTTTTGTTGGGAAATTTGAAATGGAATCTTATCGCCTGCGAAAGAAAAGTTTTATTTTACCGGCATTTACTGTAAATGCTTATGCCAGTGTTGCGAAGCAAAGAGTTGAATCTCCTCATCCCCTGTTGCATCAGCAGCTAAGAAAAATGCGGGATTCTATTTGTGCAAAAAAAGATTTACCTATTTACATAGTTGCAGGGACAAATACATTAGATGAGATGGCCCGGTTTCTTCCACAAAACTTAACTGAGCTAAGAAAAATCAGTGGGTTTGGGGATGCAAAAATTGCTCAGTATGGCCAGCAGTTTTTAGATATAATCCTTGAGTATTGTAAAGAAAATAATCTCTCATCATTGATTCAAGAAAAAACTCCGAAAAGAGAAAGAAAGGCAAGTACGGGGGAAAAGAAATCAAAGGTTGATACTAAAGCAGAGTCGTTTAAACTTTATAAAGAAGGAAAATCAATTCATGATATTTCAAAAGAAAGAAACTTGGCTGTTCAAACAATAGAAGGACACCTCGCTTATTTCGTGGAAATTGGTGAAATTCAAATAAGCGAATTGGTAAGCCGGGAAAAAATTATTTTAATTGAGCCGGCATTAAAAAATTTTCAAGGTGGAAATATTACACATCTAAAAGGAAAACTGGGAAGCAGTGTTAGTTTTGGCGAAATTAAACTTGTATTTGCTTCACTCGAGTTTCAGAAAAAATCATCTTCCCATGAAGACCATTAAAATTTGTACATCACTTGGATTAATACCAGAAATACGGCTTGCCTGGCCTAAAGTAGTGGGTTTAATTTTTGTAAGTTTTTCCCTTGCCTCATTTCCTAAAGCTTGTATCTTTTTGTAATCAAAAGTCTCTGGAATTTTTAAGTCCTCAAGTTGTCCCATTCTTTCAACCAACCCCTTTTCTTTTTCTATATAAGAATCATATTTCACCTGAATGGAAGCTTGTGCAATTATTTCGGAAGAATAGTTTTTCAATTGTGATTTTAATGTAGGCAAATGGTTACTCAATTCGTTTAATTCAATTCCTGGGCGCAAAAGAGTTTTTGAAAGTTTTTGTTTTTCATTAATAGGCGAAGATGAAAATTTTTCAAGAAAAGGATTTATCTCTTCTGGAGTAACTGCAGTTTCATTTAGAATGATTTTTATTTTTTCAACTCCTTCTTTTTTTGCCTTAACTAAATCCATTCGCTCTTGCGATGCAAGCCCAAGGCTGTAACTTAATTCTGTCAAACGCAAATCAGCATTATCTTGTCTTAGCAGTGTCCTGAATTCAGCTCTTGAAGTAAACATTCTGTAAGGTTCTTCGGTTCCCTTGCTTATGAGGTCGTCGATCAATACTCCAATATAAGCTTCGCTTCTTTTTAGTACTACCGGCTCAAGCTCCCTTACTTTTTGATTGGCATTTATGCCAGCCATCAATCCTTGACAGGCAGCTTCTTCGTAACCAGTGGTCCCATTTATTTGTCCTGCAAAAAAAAGATTGTTAACTCGCTTTGTTTCAAGCGAGTATCTTAATTGAGTAGGCGGAAAAAAATCATATTCAATTGCATAGCCAGGCCTAAATATTTTAGCTTTTTCAAAACCCACAATATTACGAATTGCTTCGTATTGTGTTTCTTCTGGTAAAGAAGTAGAGAATCCGTTAACATAGATCTCAACCGTATTCCACCCTTCAGGTTCAATAAAAAGTTGGTGTCGTTCCCTTTCAGCAAAACGATTAATTTTATCTTCTATGCTTGGGCAATACCTTGGACCGATTCCATCAATTCTCCCGGCAAACATTGGGCTTCTGTCAAAACCAGTTTTTAGAATGTCATGTACTTTTTGATTTGTATAAGTTATCCAACAGCTTCTTTGCACCTTGGGTTTTTCAATATTTAAATAAGAAAAACCTTCTATTATATCATCTCCCGGCTGTTCCTCCATTTTCGAATAATCAAGGCTTCTTCCATCTACCCTAGGCGGTGTTCCAGTTTTTAATCGATCACTTTCAAATCCAAGCGAAACAAGTTGTTCGGTTATACCAGTTGCAGCTTTTTCTGAAACCCTACCCCCTCCAAAATTTTTTTCACCTATATGGATTATCCCATTTAAGAAAGTTCCATTTGTAAGTACAACGGCTTTTGAATCTATCTTATGACCTAAACCAGATATAATTCCCGAACAGGTGCCATTCTTAATAAGTAATCCTTTAACCATATCCTGATAAAAGTCAACATTTGGAGTTTTTTCAAGCATCTCCCTCCATGTTGAAGCAAAAAGCATTCTGTCACTTTGAGCACGGGGGCTCCACATGGCCGGTCCCTTTGACCTGTTTAACATTCTGAATTGGATCATTGATTTATCAGTTACAATACCAGAAAAGCCACCCATAGCATCAATTTCCCTAACTATTTGACCCTTAGCTATTCCACCCATAGCTGGATTACAGCTCATTTGTGCTATAGTTTGCATGTTCATGGTTATCAAAAGTACTTTTGAACCGAGATTTGCTGCCGCTGCTGCTGCTTCACAACCAGCATGACCCGCCCCTACTACGATTATATCATATTTTGGAAACATAAAGGATCAAAGGTAAAGCCAATAGCTAATTTATATGGAGCTTAATTTATTCAACTGTTTCACGTGAAGTCGTTAAATGGGGAGATTAAATTTATTTCAGATGAAACCTACTACTAAAATAAAGTGAGAGGTATTTGTCTTCTATTATTCGGATTTGCTTTCTTTCAATTTTTTTTTTGTCCTTATACCCACAAAGATGAAGTAAACCATGAATCATAACACGATGGAGTTCTTTAGTAAAAGAAATATTAAAAATTTTTGAGTTCTCATTTATTCGGTCCAGACTAATATAAATATCTGCAATTATTATTTTTTTGTTTTCTGATAGGTCAAAAGTCAAAATGTCTGTAAAATAGTCGTGATTTAAAAAAGTTTTATTGAGCTTTCTAAGCTGCAAATCAGTGCAAAAGACAAAGTTTACAGTCTTTAATTTTTTCCCCTCTCGTAAAATTATTAGATTAATAAAATGTTTAAATTTTTCCCGATCTCTAAATGAAAATTTTATTCCAGAAGGGAAAAATCGAATTCTTTTATTAATTTCTCTTATCATATTTTCATATTTCGTAAGCAAAAGTAAATCAGCAGAATTAGCTTTGTTATATTCAAATGAGATTAACGGAATTAAGACCTGGTCAGAAGGCAATCATAAGTCAGTTTACTAGTAGCGAAGTTTCTCTAAAACTACTAGAAATGGGATGTATCCCAGGAGAAAAAATTTTAGTTGAACAAATTGCACCAATGGGTGACCCGATTTCAATAAATATTTCTGGCTATATTTTAAGCCTTAGGCTTTGTGAAGCAGAAAATATAATTGTCGATGTAATTAACTGAATATCAAACAACTAATGAAAATTGGTTTATACTTTGGCTCCTTCAATCCTATACATATCGGGCATTTAATAATTACAAATCATATTTTAAATGAAACCGGATTGAAAAAAATTTGGTTAATTGTATCTCCACAAAATCCATTAAAGCAAAAGAATAATTTACTAAATGAATATGACAGACTGCATTTTGCTAGACTGTCAGTAGAATCTGACAACAGAATCGCTGTTTCAGATATTGAGTTTAATCTACCACGACCTTCTTATTCAATAGACACTCTAACATATTTGAATGAAAAATATCCTGAGAATGAATTTTCAATAATTATGGGAAGCGATAGTTTTAAGAATCTTGATAAATGGAAGAACTATGAAAAAATAATCAAAGATTATTTAATCTATGTTTATAAAAGAGAAGGCTTTGAAATTAATAATAGTATTCAGGCAAATATTATTGTGCTTGAAGCTCCAATATTACAAATATCTGCAACATATATCCGCCAACATATTAAAGAGGGAAAATCTATCCGTTATCTCGTTCCGGAAAATGTAAGAGAAGAAATTGAATCAAGAAAATTTTACAATAAAAAGGATTAATAAAAGTATCCTAAAAGCAAACATCCTATTACCAAAAAGGGCGGCGGTAATTTTGTGAACTGTAATAAAGTAAAAGTAGCAGCTATAACAGTTGCGTTTAAAAGACTTCCAAGTTTAAATTCCAATAAAGAAAAATCCTTCATTAAATAAAAAGTTGCGGCAATCATTATTCCGACAACAACAGCATTTATTCCTTCAAGAGACCGGTATACGGCAGCATATTTTTTCATATTGTGCCATATTGGAAAAAAAAATAAAACCAATAATGCGCTTGGCAAAAAAATTGCAACCGAACCAATTAAACATCCAAGCAAGTGCATCATTGTTTTTTCTTGTTGAGTTTTACCTAAATCTTTTAAAGCCATACCTCCCGCAAAAGAAGCAATTGAAAAAACAGGCCCCGGCATTGCCCTCACTATTCCCATTCCTGTGTACATATCTTCTTTATCAATACTTATTACAGCAGAGTCTTTTTTTATTATAGCATCCGGACGAACAGAAAACTGCTCATACATCATTGGCATTAATACTTGTCCGCCGCCAAAGACAAGGCTACCCATCCGATAAGTATTTTCAAAAAGATTAATGGGGCTACGATTTGGCAAATCGTTTTTCCTTGCGAATTCACTAAGAGAACCCGCTGCAATAAATATGATTCCAAATAACCAAAAATTCCACCACTTAATTTTTTTTGGTTTTTGTTCTATTTGAGGAATTCGTTTCCTACTGAGGTTTGTTGCAATTCCCCCGGCTATAAAAAGGGAAGGAAAAATCCAGGGTTGTTTAAAAAAAAGAAAAGTCATCAATCCGGTTACAATCATTATCGCCCATGTTATCGTATTCTTTACCGAAATTTGAAATGCTGCCGATGCCGCATATACTAAAAAACCAACTGCCATCGGAGGGATAAATTTAAAAACATCCGTGTTCAATGCTCTTTTATCAATGTATTGTAATAGGAACGAAAGGCCACCCATTAAGATACAAGCAGGAGTTATCCAAATTATTAAAGTAAGAATGGCTAATGGAACGCCACCTCGTTTATAACCAATCAATGTTAATGTTTGGGTGGAAGATGCGCCGGGAAGTAATTGACAAAACGCATTGTATTCCATTAATTCCTTTTCTGTAACATAAGGGCGACGGTGAACAAATGTTTTTAGCATCATACCTATATGTGCCTGCGGGCCGCCAAAAGCAGAAATGCTATGCATAAAAACAGATTTCAAAAATGGGACATGTCGGAGAAGCATGAGAGTTTAAATATAAAAAAATATAAGAACAATTCTCCCGGATATAGATAAAATCTTATTTCAATGTATATTCATAAAAATTTATGCAATGAAAAAATCTTTGATTTTCCTTTTCTTACCTGTAATGTGTTTTTCTCAAAACATATCTATTGAAAAGGCAAATGAAAAAATAAGTGAAGCAGTAAATAAGATTGAAACAAAATGTATTTCCTGGCGAAGAGATTTTCATCAGAATCCAGAATTGGGCAATAATGAGAAACGAACTGCAAAAATTATTGTAGAACATCTTCGTTCATTAGGAATTGAAGTGAAAGAAGGCGTTGGAAAAACCGGAGTTGTTGGCATTTTAAAAGGGAGCAAACCGGGAAAATGTATTGCACTAAGGGCAGATATGGATGCACTGCCTATTATAGAAAGAGTAAATATTCCATTTGCTTCAAAAATAAAATCAACTTATAATGGACAAGAAGTGGGAGTGATGCATGCTTGCGGACATGATACCCATGTAGCGATGCTGATGAGTGTGGCAGAAATATTATCTGCAATGAAAAACGAAATTAGGGGGACTGTAAAATTTATTTTTCAACCGGCAGAAGAAGGACCGCCGGAAGGGGAAGAAGGTGGTGCGCCTTTGATGATTAAAGAAGGCGTAATGGAGAATCCAAAAGTAGATGCAATATTCGGGTTACATATAGAGTCGGATATTGAAGTTGGAAAAATAGAATATAAGCCTGGCGCATTTATGGCATCATCCGATTGGTTTACCATAAAAGTAAATGGCAAAGGAAGTCATGGCTCTCAGCCATGGAAAGGAATTGATCCAATAGCAATATCAGCACAAATAATAAATGGATTACAAACTATAGTAAGTCGTCAATCAGAATTAACTAAAGCACCAGCGGTAATAACTGTTGGAAAAATTGAGGGTGGTGTAAGAAGTAATATCATTCCTGAAGGCTGTATGATGTATGGAACGATCAGGACACTTGATAATAATATGCAGCAAGATATTCATGAAAAAATAAAAAGAGTTGCAACAAATATTGCTGAAGCATCCGGTGCAACTGCAGATGTAACTATTGATACCAAAACATTGGTAACATTTAATGATCCGGAATTGGTGAAAAAATTTATTCCATCACTACAAAAGGCAGCGGGGGCAGATAATGTAAGAGAAAGAGAATGGACAACCGGAGCAGAGGATTTTTCATACTTCGGATTAAAAGCACCTGCTTTCTTTTTTTATCTTGGTGGCATGCCAAAAGGAAACGATTCTAAAAAAGCACCACCGCATCATACTGCTGATTTCTTTGTAGATGAAAGTGGAATGAAAACCGGAATCAAAGCATTTTGTAATATTGTATTTGACTATTTAAATATGTAAAAGCAAGGCTTTACAAATGATTTCAATAAATGGCTAGTTTATAATAAATAGTGTGGTTGCAATATGCTGAATAGAAATTCAACAGTACAAGAGAGCGACCTGCCTATGCCGAAACGGCTTCGTGCAGGCAGGCGCAAGGGACGATGAAAGTAGCAATACAGCTCAGTAAAAAAAATGTTTTAAAGAATGAAAAAAGTTTTAATATTAATCATTGCAATTCTTTTTTTCGAAAACTCTTTTTCGCAATCAACGGATAAGAAACTTTTTAAAAAAATTTCAACCACTATTACTGATTTTTATGGTGACATTGGAATCTATATAAAAAACCTACGCACCGGGAAAACCGTTGTAATAAATGCAGATACCGTTTTTCCAACTGCCAGTATTGTGAAAGTGCCAATAATGATTGGCATTGTTCAAAAATTAAATACTGGCGAATTAAATTATGATTCATTATTTACTTATAAAGATTCTTTGTTATATGAAGGCTCAGATATTTTAGGTTCTTTTAAAAACGGCGAAAAAACAGCTTTGAAAAAACTTCTGATGCTGATGCTTACAACAAGCGACAATACTGCAAGCCTTTGGTTGCAAAGTATAGCGGGGTCCGGCATCAGAATAAATGAACTAATGGATAGCCTGGGACTTTTTCATACAAAAGTAAATTCAAGAACTCCCGGGAGAGAAGCCTACCGGACTAAATATCAATGGGGGCAAACAACACCTAATGAAATGGGAGTCTTATTTGAAAAAATTTATAACAACGAAATATTTTCAAAAGAGCTTTGTGATAGAATGTTGCGGATGCTTGGAAGAAATTTTTGGGATGAAGATGAAGCCATATCTCAAATACCTCCTTACATTGAAGTGTTCAGTAAGAATGGTTGTGTAAATGCTGTACGAAGTGAGGTGATGATTGTTAACGCACCGCACAATCCCTATCTTTTTTCCATTTTTACAAAAAATAATAAAGATACTCGCTGGACTCATGATAACGAAGCATGGGCTTTGGCAAGAAAAATTTCCAGATTGCTTTGGAATTATTTTGAACCGAAAGATAAATGGGAGGCAGCAATAAAATAATTATTTAAACAATTGATACACCAGCAAACTCATTAAATAGGCCAACCCTGTCATGTAGATTAATTGTATGATGGGCCATTTCCAACCACGGGTTTCTTTTTTTACTATTACCAAAGTACTCATGCACTGCATAGCAAATAAATAAAATATCATAAGCGAAAGCCCTGTCGCTAAATTATAAACCGGGGTGCCGTCTTTTCTTTTTGCAAGTTTCATTTTATCCCGTAGTAATAAATCATTCTCTTCCTCACCAACACTATACAGTGTCGCCATAGTGCCAACAAAAACTTCTCTTGCAGCAAATGAAGTAATTAATGCGATACCGATTTTCCAATCATAACCCAATGGTGCAATGGCAGGCTCAATAGCTTTTCCTAAAATGCCGGCATACGAATTTTCAAGCTTTGTTGTTTGATAATTTTTTTCTATGGTTGACAGATTGTTTTCAGGTAAATTTTTTTCCAATTCATATTTTGCCTTTATTTCTTCCATTCTTTTTCCCGGTCCAAAAGAACTAAGTGCCCATAATATTAAACTGATTACCATAATTATTTTACCAGCATCGAAAACAAAAATTCTTGCTTTATTAATCATGGTTTGAAATACATTGCCCCAACGCGGTGGACGGTAAATTGGCAACTCCAGTATAAAAAAACTTTTTTCTTTTATTTTAATAAACCATTTTGCTACATAAGAAACAATTAACGCCATAATTAATCCCAGCAAATACAAGCCCATCATCACCAATCCTTGTACACTTAAAAACCCCAATAAAAAAGTGTTGGGTATGACCAATGCAATAAGAATGGTATAAACAGGAAGCCTGGCGGAGCAACTCATTAATGGCGTTACTAAAATTGTCAACAATCTTTCTTTTTTATTCTCAATATTTCTTGCACTCATGATGGCAGGTACTGCACATGCAAAACCACTAATCATCGGCATCACACTTTTTCCATTCAACCCCACACTGCGCATTAAACGATCACTGAGAAAACTGATACGTGCCATATAACCACTGTCTTCCAATATTGTTATTAATCCAAACAAAATCATGATTTGCGGAACGAAAACAAGAATACCGCTAAGCCCCGCTATAACTCCGTTCAATAATAAATCCGTCCAACGATTATCAGGCAAAACGGAAGCAACAGCTGAACTTAATTTTGCAAAACCAAATTCAATCCAATCCATGGGGTATTGGGCCATCCAAAACACCGATTGAAATAAAAAAAACAAAACGGCGAGTAAAATGATATAACCCCAACGGCGGTGCAATAAAATATTGTCAAGCTTTTCTGTAAACAATTTTTTCTGTAAGGGCCCCGATTCTGAAACGGTTTGTTTCATGATTTGTCCGATACGACTATAGCGTTGCAGAATTTCTTCAGCCTGGGTTTTTGTAGGATTGAATTTATGTTTGTGTTCAATCTCTTCCACGGCTTTTTGCTCAGCTTCGCTCAGCAAAAAGTTTTCATGATTAATTAAATAATGAATACATGTATAATCGCTGAGCTGCGGGAATATTTTTTGCACATCATCAATTGCTTCTACTGCAAGATTTTTATTTTCAATAAAATCCCGGGATGGAATTTTATACGCATTTTGTGCAGTAAGCAAGATTGCTTTTTTAATTTCAGCAATGCCTTTATTTTTTCTTGGGTTTACAGCTATTACAGGCACGCCTAATTCTCTTTCCAAACCTTCAATATCAATTTTTATTCCCTTGCTTTTTGCAAGGTCCATCATCGTCAATGCAATTACAACCGGGATTTTTAAATCTATTAACTGAGTGCAGAAAAGAAGATTTCGTTTCAGATTGCTAGCATCGGCAACGGCCACCACCACATCAGCTTTCAGCGCATCTTGATCCAGTAAAATTTTATAACTCACCCATTCATCCTCTCTTCGCGGATATAAACTATATGTTCCGGGCAAATCAATAATGTTTGCTTTCACCGCACTGCCCAAGTCCGACAATCCTGTTTTTTTATCAACGGTAACCCCAGGAAAATTTCCAACCGTTTGCTTTAAACCAGTAAAGCAGTTAAATAACGAACTCTTTCCGCTATTGGGATTGCCGACGAATGCGATATGAAGAGGTTTGACATTCATTCAATAGCGGCAAATGTAAAAGGCAAATCAATAGCCGAATTACGAAATAGGGATTATAACAAACGAGAAGAGGAAAATTAATTAAAAACAATCTAGAGGAGTGAAATAAAAAACCCGATACAAAAAAGATGTACCGGGCTTTTTCTGCTTTATGGTGGTGTGGGGCGGGATTGAACCGCCGACACAAGGATTTTCAGTCCTTTGCTCTACCAACTGAGCTACCGCACCTTCGCTAAAGCTTCGGTGGGCAAGCCGCACCTTACTTTGTTGAAATTTGAAATCCCTTTCGGGGCTGCAAATATAACGGGAATCATCAATAACCTGAAATCCTGATGAAACTAATTCTTAGTTCTGTAATAAAGCGTATTGCTGTTACTTTCTTTAAAGATATTCCGGCTTTCTGTTAAAATATCTTCCGCGGTTACAGCTGCATATTTCTCCAGTTCCGAGTTCATCCAGGCCGCATCGCCCAACAGTTCATACATAGCCAGGCTTGTAGCACGGCTCATCACACTCATATCTTCAAAAGCAATCATGCTTTCTGTTTTGTTTTTAACTTTTTGAAGTTCAGCAGTGCTCACCATTTCTGTTTTCATTTTTTCTAACTCTTCTTCAATTGCTTTTTCTGCATCTTCCATTTTTACTCCGGTTACTAATTTGCCTTCTATTACAGCAAGCCCGGCATCATCACTCTGGGTATGATGACATTCAATATTGCTAAATAATTTTTTTTCTTTTACCATGCTTTGATACAATCGTGACGAGCCGCCACCGCTTAGAATATCGGTAATTAAATCTGCTGTATAATATCTTTTATCGAGCCTTGAGTAAATATGCCAGCATTTATAAAAAGCATTCAACGGCACATCGGCAAATACTTCTAATTTTCTTGCTTCTGTTTGTTGTGGCTCTACGGGTAAACTGCGAATATATTTTTCGCCAGATGGAATATCGCCAAACCATTTTTCAGCAAGCTGTTTTACAGTTGAAGTTTTTACATTTCCGGCTACTACCAATATCGCATTCACCGGACGATAATGCTTAAAAAAAAACTTTTTTACATCATCGAGTTTCGCATTTTCAATATGTGATAGCTCTTTACCAATCGTCATCCATCGGTACGGATGTGTTTTATATGCCAGCTCTCTCATTTTGTGCCATACATCACCATACGGTTTTGTCAAATAGTGTTCTTTAAATTCTTCACACACCACTTTGCGTTGGGTTTCCAGGCTTTTTTCACTGAATGCAAGTGATAACATTCTATCACTCTCCAACCAAAAGGCTGTTTCTAAATTTTCGGCAGGCAATTGTATATAGTAATTAGTAAGATCATTTGTTGTAAATGCATTATTCTCTCCACCCGCCATTTGCAATGGCTCATCATACTCAGGAACATTAACCGAACCGCCAAACATTAAGTGCTCAAACAAATGCGCAAACCCCGTTTGTTCAGGGTTTTCATCTTTTGCCCCCACATCATACATAATATTTACAACCGCCATTGGCGTAGAAAGATCTTCGTGAACAATAACCCTCAATCCATTTTGTAAAACAAATTTTTCAAATTGAATCATACTATTTTATTAAGAAAAAATTTCAAAAAATAAAAATACTCCAAAAGAGTCCTTTGGACAAGAAACAAACAAAACAACATTATACATTCTAAAAACAAAAGCCACTGAATAAAATCAGCAGCTTTGTATTAATTCATTTATATATCATCATTAAGATTGCTACTAAAACAATTTCCACATCTGCTGATTAACGAATCGTTAAATTCATTATTTATTCATACTTGCCAAAAATTCTTCGTTACTTTTT
The DNA here is from genome assembly GCA_031413675.1 of Bacteroidota bacterium. Taxonomy (GTDB): domain Bacteria; phylum Bacteroidota; class Bacteroidia; order Chitinophagales; family Chitinophagaceae; genus VBAR01. Next base: position 5,112 of record JANOFP010000354.1, on the reverse strand, counting down.
GTTCCTTTCATTCTGTTTTGTAATTCACGCATAGCTTCTTCTGCATTCATATCTGCAAGAAAAACACGAAGCAAATTCATACGCTGTAATACATCTCGGTCCAATAATAAATCATCACGCCTTGTACTGGAAGCCACCAGATCAATAGCCGGGTAAATTCTTTTATTTGATAATCTTCTTTCAAGCTGTAGTTCCATATTACCGGTTCCTTTAAATTCTTCAAAGATTACTTCATCCATTTTACTTCCGGTATCAACCAGTGCAGTTGCAATAATGGTAAGCGAACCGCCAAATTCTATTTTACGGGCAGCTCCAAAAAACTGTTTTGGTTTTTGCATTGCATTTGCCTCCACGCCACCACTTAATACTTTACCGCTGGACGGTGCCACTGTATTATGTGCACGGGCAAGTCTTGTTATAGAATCAAGAAGTATCACCACATCATGTCCACACTCAACCAGTCGTTTTGCTTTTTGCAAAGCAATGGTAGAAACTTTTACGTGTTTCTCGGCTGGCTCATCAAACGTAGATGCAATTACTTCTGCCTTTACACTTCTTTGCATGTCCGTAACCTCTTCGGGTCTTTCATCTACCAGCACTACCATCAAATAACATTCAGGATGATTTTCAGCAATTGCGTTTGCCACTGCTTTCAACAGCATTGTCTTACCTGTTTTAGGTTGTGCGACTATCAATCCGCGTTGACCTTTACCAATTGGTGTAAACAAATCCATAATTCGTGTAGAATAATCGGATGGAGTTGTAAACAAATTCAATTTTTCAAAAGGAAACAAGGGGGTTAAATAGTCAAATGGCACACGGTCTCTTACATCTTCCGGGCTTTTGCCATTGATCGTATCTACTTTTAATAAAGCAAAATATTTTTCACCCTCTTTTGGCGGACGAACAGCACCATGAACCGTGTCGCCGGTTTTTAAACCAAATAATTTTATTTGTGATGGAGATACATACACATCATCAGGGGATGATAAGTAATGATAATCGGAAGAGCGAAGAAAACCATAACCGTCCGGCATCATTTCCAATACACCTTCACTTAATATTACACCATCAAATTCAATATTAAAATTTTGTTCGCGGCGTGGTGGATAAAATTTTGGAGGGCCTTGTGGAATATTTACATTGGGCGCCTGTTCGTTTTCCTGGGAAATATTTTGGGCTACTTCATTTTCCGGGGCTTCACTTATTTCATCTTGCTTATTTCCAGAAGCTACTTCCGGAGTTACAGGAGCATCGGGTTCTTTTTCATCTAATTTTTTGCGAGGTCGTTTTACCGGCACTTTATCATCTTTTTTTATTGGCATAAAGGATTTTTTATTGGAGGGTTTTTTCATTTCGCCGGTTAAAGCCGGGGCAGCGCTGTCTTCAACTATCGCTTCTTCAGTGATGTTGCCAGTGCTTGTTTTAATTATACGTTTTCGTTTGCCATCATCCGGCTGTGTGCTATTTTTAGAATTGGCAATGGCCTGACTGTCCAGAATTTTAAAAACCAATTCCTGTTTGGAAAGTTTTTTGGGACTTGAAATTTTTAATTCCTCGGCAATGTCGAGCAATTCGGGAACGAGCATGTCGTTCAGTTGCAGAATATCATACATACAAATAACTTGAAATTTTACACGGAAACTTTTTCACCAATCTAAGAATCTGAAAATTGAGTTTGAAATTTTTTGCTGAATGGAACTGGCTAAAATAGGATTATGTTGAGAGAAAGGCGGAACCTGTAAAGCCGGAATCCGATGCAATTATACGGCGAATTTGGCAAAAACAAAAATTTAGAATGGGCTATGATTATGAAACCATCTTTTGGGCCCCGATTTGGCTTCCGTTGCGACAGTTTATCCCGATACTTCGGGACTCCGTTCGGGGTTCAATTCGCTATTCATCACGTTAAATAAATAGTTTATTTCCCATCTTCTTTATCGCAAAAGTAAGGTACACCCACTCTATCCTTTCCCGGCTCACCGGGTAAAAATAGCTTTGTATTCTCTAATATTTTTAAAATGAAAATACTTCAAATGACAAATTTCTTATATGCAATTGTGGCTTGTATTTTTTTGGCTATACTTTTAGGCATTGTCGTCTGGATAATTCCATGTAAAAAGATGTTGATTATAGAAAAATGGATAAAAGCGTTAAAGGGCAATTGACTATTTGGATCAATAATGCTAAACCCTTCCGGGCTTTTTCAATTTTTCTTTTATTTTTTTCCAAGAAATATTTTTTTCATCTTTTCTTGCCATGGCAATTACTATATCCATAATATCTTCAAGCATTGTCGGATTTTTGGCAGCGACACCAATATCAACCTGAAGAATCACCTTATTATTCCCCTCATTTCTTAATATGGCTATGCCCTTCATTTAGTAATTATTTTATTAAATCTACAAAATTATTCTTGACTCTCTCTGTAGTTCAGGGGTTTCCTATTGGAAGCACAGTTCAACCAGCTTTTGAAGCCTTATCTTTGCCCTCCAAATTTTAAGGCATGTTCAACAAAAGAATCAAAATTAAAAACCTGCTGGCACAGCAACCGGAAGGCCAGGAAGTAATTGTTATGGGATGGGTTCGCACATTTCGCAACAATCAGTTTATAGCATTGAATGATGGCAGCACTAATAATAATTTGCAAGTACTTGTTGAACTTGGAAAATTTGATGATGAACTATTAAAAAGAATCACAACATCAGCATCACTAAAAGTTTCAGGCAATGTTGTTGCTTCTTTAGGTAAAGGACAAAAAATGGATTTAAAAGCAACTGCTATCGAAATACTCGGCGACAGCGATGCTGAAAAATATCCACTACAACCAAAAAAGCATTCATTGGAATTTTTAAGAGAGATTGCTCATTTACGTTTTCGTACCAACACGTTTGGTTCTGTTTTTCGTATTCGCCATACACTTGCCTTTGCTGTTCATAAGTTTTATAATGAAAAAGGGTTTGTTTACATGCACACTCCAATAATTACGGCAAGTGATGCAGAGGGTGCTGGCGAAATGTTTAAAGTATCCACACTGCCATTTGATAAAACACCAAGAAATGAAGACGGCTCTGTAAATTTTAAAGAAGATTTTTTTGGAAGAGCAACCAACCTAACTGTCAGCGGACAATTAGAAGGTGAGTTGGGCGCAACAGCCTTTGGAGAAATTTATACATTCGGCCCAACCTTCAGAGCTGAGAATAGTAATACGGCTCGTCATCTTGCAGAGTTCTGGATGATAGAACCTGAAATGGCTTTTTGTGATTTGGAAGATAATATGAACCTCGCGGAAGAATTCATTAAGTATATTATAAAATATTCAATGGATAATAACCGGGAGGATTTGGAATTTCTTGCACAACGATTAGCAGATGAAGAAAAACAATTGCCACTAGATAAGCGTAGCGAAATGGGGTTGATTGAAAAATTAGAATTTATTCTTAATAATAATTTTGAACGCCTTACTTATACAGATGCAATTGAAATTTTAAATGAAAGCAATCATAATAAGAAAAAGAAATTTCAATATCCAATAACAGGATGGGGCATGGACTTGCAAAGTGAACACGAACGGTATCTGGTAGAAAAGCATTTTAAAAAACCCGTGATACTTTATAATTATCCTGCAGCCATCAAAGCATTTTATATGCGTCAGAATGAGGATGCCAATCCCGACAAAGGGTGGGGGCAAACCGTTGCAGCAATGGATATACTGGCTCCTGGCATTGGGGAAATAGTTGGTGGCAGTCAGCGGGAAGAAAGATTAGACAAACTTGAACAGAGAATGAAAGAAATGAATATACCCACCGAAGAAATGTGGTGGTATCTTGATACAAGAAGATTTGGAACTGTACCACATGCGGGTTTTGGTTTAGGTTTTGAAAGAATGGTTCAGTTTGTAACCGGCATGACAAATATTAGAGATGTGATTGCTTTTCCAAGAACTCCGGGAAGCGCTGAATTTTAAACTAAGAGAAGAAGGAAAGAGATAAAAGAGAAATGCGAATGAATGCTAATATTTATACAACAATGCATTTGGTAATTAAAGAGCAGGTTAAAAAAATCTTTAAACAAAGCTGCTTATCAGTAATCATTTCGCCGGGGGTATTAATAAATAAGCATTAATTCGTTGCTCTACATTTTCTCTTACATTCATATAAAACAGATTTAGATCACCAACATGATAGTTGCGTGACAGGTACAAAAAACTCCATGGAAATTTTGGCCTTTTTACCCAAAGCAATCCGTTGTTGATTTGTGCATCTGTTGTGTTTTTATAAATTTTATTAAACTTTGTTAGCACACTTCCTTTGTTATCATATTTAGTTGCATAGGTTTCATCTGTTTTCCAATTAAGTGGATTAGTTGCAAAAGAATTGCCCTTTTCTTTTTTTATATAATAAGGTACATAGCCTTTCCGAAATGTTCGCCAACCACAAAGACAATTTATTTCAACCGAATCAACACACATTTTTAATGAACTGAAATATGTTTTTGGAAGGGGCAAACCTAACAGATACGCAACAACCAATTTATTACCAAGTGGTTTATTTTCAAAAAATTCTTTTAATAAACGCTCAGCATGTTTTGTACCCTGGCTATGCGATGCAATAATTATTGACCGGCTTCCATTCCATGTTTTTAAAAAATATTCAAATGCGGTTTTAATATCATTATACGCTAATTCAAATGCTTTGTTAGCTGCAGCCGTATCTTTTGTAAAAAAAGCATTGATATGTGCTTCACGAAAACGCGGTGCAAAAATTCTTGCATGTTGGTTAAATGCACTTGCCTGATACAACATACTTGAGTAATCTGTTTTTGCATTGATATAATGATCATCAATTGAGGCATTCCATTTATACCTGTATTTTTTTAATACAAACATGGTTGGGTGCAGAAAGAAAACATCAACAACAGAATCTCTTGATTCATTCATCAAAGGTTTTGGAATACTATCCGCAGGATCCCATTTCCAGGGATGCGACGCCCAATATGATAAATCTTTATAATCAGGATTTCCGTCTGGACTTTTATGGCTATACCTGTTTTTGAAGGCCACATATTTATCCGAACAGGAGGAAAGGGAAACGATAATCACAACTAAAAAAA
>JANOFP010000353.1:0-2720 GCA_031413675.1 Bacteroidota bacterium | reverse complement strand
AAGGCAGGTTCCAATTCTTCATATTAAAAATTAAATCATAGGTTTGACTGTTATGAATATCTCTTTAAAAAATAAAAAAGCAATTGTCTGTGGCAGTACACAAGGCATTGGTTTGGCAATTGCCGAAGAGCTTGCTTTGCTCGGTGCTGATTGTACCTTGCTTGCAAGAAATGAGGAAGCATTAAAAAAATCAGTAAATAATCTTGATACTTCTTTGGGTCAGCAGCATGCTTATTTAGTTGCCGATTTTAATAATACAGAAAATCTAAAAGGAGTTATCGTAAATTATGTAAAAAAAAATGCTGTTCATATTTTAATTAATAATACCGGTGGCCCTTCTCCGGGTCTGGCTATTGATGCAACTGAAGAATCTTTTCTAAATGCGTTTAATCAACATCTTATTTGTAATCAAATATTAACTCAGGCTGTTGTACCTTCTATGAAAAAAGAAGGTTATGGGAGAATAATAAATATTATTTCTGTCTCTGTAAAAATTCCGGTTGCAAATCTTGGTGTAAGTAATACAATTCGTGGTGCAGTGGCAAGTTGGGCAAAAACATTGGCAAATGAATTAGGACAATTTAATATTACGGTTAATAATATTTTGCCCGGTTATACTAAAACAAATCGTTTGGATTCATTGATTCAGAATATTGCTTCAACAAAAAACAAATCTATTGCGGATATTGAAATCGAAATGATTGATACCATTCCGATGAAACGGCTTGGTATTGCATCGGAAATTGCAGCAGTAGCTGCTTTTATTGCATCGCCGGCAGCATCCTATGTAAATGGCATTAGTATTCCGGTTGATGGAGGAAAAACAGGTTCGATTTAAGTTGCTACTATCTTCCCGATTTTATCGGGACAAGCTCTAAAGGGGGAAAACAGATTATTAATATTAAAACACACAACAAATAATAGCAGATGCAGTTTGAAAATTCTCTTTCTTATGCCCGTGAATCAGATACGAATGATCCACTAAAGAATTTCAGAGATAAATTTATCATTCCTGAAAGGAATGGTAAGCAACAAATATATTTTCTTGGCAATTCACTTGGGTTGCAACCTAAAACGGCAAACGATTATATTCAGCGAGTAATGAAAGACTGGGCATCATTCGGTGTTGAAGCTTTTTTTCATGCACCTGAACCTTGGATGGATTATCATAATAAGCTAACAAATACGTTGTCAAAGATTGTTGGTGCATTGCCAAACGAAGTTGTGGTAATGAATCAACTCACGGTGAATCTTCATTTAATGCTGGTAAGTTTTTACAGACCAACAGCAAAGCGATTCAAAATCATTTGTGAAGCAAAAGCATTTCCAAGTGACCAGTATAGTTTTGAAACGCATGTGAACTGGCAGGGTTTCAATCCGGAACATGCAATTATTGAAGTAAGCCCGAGAGAGGGTGAATATTGTTTACGAACAGAAGATATCATCTCAACAATCAAAGAACATGGCGATGAAACTGCATTGGTTATTTTTGGGGGCATTAATTATTACACCGGACAGTTTTTTGATATAGCAGCTATTACTCAAGTGGCACATGAAGCAGGTGCAGTGGCCGGATTTGATCTGGCACATGCCGCAGGAAATGTTGAATTGCATTTGCATCAATGGAATGTTGACTTTGCATGTTGGTGCAGTTATAAGTATTTAAATTCAGGTCCTGGTGCAATCGGTGGTGCATTTATACATGAGAAACATCATGAAAAAAATTTACCACGATTTGCGGGATGGTGGGGTTATGATAAACCTACACGGTTTAAAATGGAGAAAGGTTTTAAAGCCATGCCGGGAGCCGAAGGTTGGCAACTGAGTACACCAGCAATTTTTTTATATGCGGCGCATCGTGCTGCATTGGAAATAGTGGATGAAGCAGGTTGGGAAAATATTCTTGCAAAGAAGAGTTTACTCAATAATTTTTTATGGTTTTTACTTCAGAAATTAAATGAAAAAAGCAAAAATAAATTTATCCTCATAACTCCAAAGAATGAGAAGGAGAGAGGATGCCAGGTTTCTTTATTAATTAATACAAATGGAAAAATGGTTTACGATGAATTGATTAAAGCAGGTATTCTGGTGGATTGGCGGGAACCCAATACAATCCGCCTGGCACCTGTACCATTGTATAATAGTTTTGAAGAAGTTTGGCAATTTGTTCAGGCATTTGAAAAAATTCTGCAATCAATTGCGTAATAACTTTAAAAGATGATTGAAAAATATCTTTGGACAATCGGCTCTTCAATCTTTATTATTTTGGGAACCATTCATCTTTTCTATACTTTCTTTACAAATAAATTTTCTGTTCGGGATAAACAAACAGAAGATTTGTTGAAAAAAACATTTCCGGTTCTTACAAAAAAGACAACAATGTGGAAAGCCTGGATTGGGTTTAATGCAAGCCATAGCATTGGCGCTGTTTTTTTTGGTGTAGTTAATTTGTATTTTGGGGTACTTCATTTTGATTTACTAAAAAAGTCGGTTTGGCTGTTTTCATTTATGTTACTGGCATGTTTATTCTATCTTTTTCTTGGATTTAAATATTGGTTTAGCATACCCCGTACCGGAATTTTAATTTCATTTCTTTGTTTTGTAGCTGCTGCAATTTTAATCGTAATGAAATAACAGAAAAGAATCACCTTAGTTTTTTTCTTACCATATCTAACTTCCGGCCTCAAACAGTATTTTTGCACCATGACCCGTCAGCAACT
>JANOFP010000352.1:0-3337 GCA_031413675.1 Bacteroidota bacterium | reverse complement strand
TCTGGTTGCACCGGCCACAGATGTTGGGTTGGTTTAAAAAACTACAGGAATTTCACATACAGCATCACTGTGGTGATACAGATAATTGTTTTGGTGTAACCGTTACCTGGTGGGATATGATTTTTAATACCGCGCCTGCTGCAAAGAAAATTGCAAGCAAAAATAAAACGGCATTTTACTTTGGTAAAAACAAAACAACAATTACTAACATTCAACCTTTAAACAGCTAATCATGAAATTTAAATCAAAAAACACCAGTGAGTTTTTTTCAGAGCTGACACGCAAAGTAGAAGATTATATTTCGAAGAAAGGCGGAAACCGCTTTGGTAACAGAACCATTTTTCTGAAAGGGCTTTTGTTGATATGCCTGTATATAAGTTGTTATACAATAGTACTGTTGTTTCATAAAAACTCATTTCTTTCTGTTGTATTATTAATGATGATGGGGTTTACGGCGGTAATGATCGTCTTCAATATTGTTCATGATGCTTCACATAAAGTTCTTTTTAAAAAGGGTGCTTACAATCGTGTTGCCGTTTATCTTGGCGATCTCATGGGCATGAACTCGTATATCTGGGATATTCGTCACAATATCCAGCATCACACATTCACTAATGTGGTCGGCGGTGATATATTACTTGATTCTGTTCCACTAATCCGCATAAGTCCTTATCAGAAAAAATACTCTTTTCAAAAATACCAGGCACTGTATGCGCCGCTGCTGTATGCTGTATATTCCATTTTCTGGATTTTCGTTCTTGATTTTACTTTTTTTATGAAAAAAGAAATGGGCAATATCAAAAACATCAAGCATACCCGAAGTGAATGGCTGAAACTTTTTTTCTTCAAAACATTTTATTTGAGCTATATGATCATTATTCCTTTATGGATATTCAATATTCCTGCAACATATGTTATAGCCGGGTTTTTTATTTATCATGCAGCGGCTGGTTTGTTACTTTCGTGTATTGTGGTAATGGGCCATTGTGTGGAAGAAGTACAATATGTGGAACCAGATAAAAACGGATTTATCAATAACTCGTGGATGCAGCATGAATGGGATACTACTTCTGATTGCGCAACAAGCTCCCGCTTGCTTCACTGGGTTTCAGGAGGATTGAATACTCATCTTGCGCATCATTTATATCCCAAGATCTGTCATTGTCATTATTATGAGATAACCCGGATTATTAAAGAGCATTGCCAGGAAAAAGAAGTGAGGTACCCACATCATAATTTTACTGATGCTATCATTTCACATTTCCGGTTCTTACAAAAACAGGCAATTGCTTAGCGGTCTATATCGGTTATGATTTTTGCACTTAAAGCTTCAACCAGTACCTTTGCCTGCCCGGCAAAAGACGGGCAACACTTTGGAAAAAAGGAAAAGCAATGAGTACAAATTTGTCAGAACAGGAACTGTTAAGAAGAGAGAAACTGAAAGATCTGAAAGCAATGGGCATCGATCCTTACCCGGCACCATTATATCCGGTATCACATCATTCTGCATATATCAAAGCAAATTATACCGACGAAAACAAAGATGAATTTGCAGCTGTTACAGTTGCAGGTCGCATCATGAGTATAAATGATAAGGGCAAAGTTTGTTTCATAAAAATTCAGGATGCATCCGGTATCATACAATTATATGTAAAGCGGGATGAAATTTGTCCCGGCGAAGACAAATCGTTTTTTGAAAAAGTAATAAAGCATTTATTAGATCTCGGCGATATTATTGGCGCAACCGGTTATGTGTTTGTAACAAAAACTGGAGAAACTTCCATTCATACTAATTCAATTACGCTACTTTCAAAATCATTAAAGCCATTGCCTGTGGTAAAACGTGATGAAGAAGGAAATGTTTTTGATGAAGTAACCGACCCGGAATTTAAATACCGGCAACGATATGCCGACCTTATTATTAATACTGATGTAAAAGAAGTTTTTCTGAAAAGAACAAAGCTTATCAATTCCATCCGTGAATTTTTAAATGGACACGGTGCTTTGGAAGTTGATACGCCGGTATTGCAAACCATTCCGGGTGGTGCAGCTGCCCGTCCATTTACTACGCATCATAATGCACTCGACGTTCCTTTTTATTTACGCATTGCAAACGAATTGTATTTAAAAAGATTAATTGTCGGCGGTTTTGACTGGGTGTATGAATTCAGCCGCAACTTTCGTAACGAAGGAATGGATCGAACACATAATCCTGAATTCACAATACTTGAATTTTATACGGCATACAAAGATTATTTCTGGATGATGGAAATTACGGAACAGTTATTGGAAAAAACAGCAATGGATGTTTGTGGATTAACGGATGTGCCGGTTGGAGAAAAAACAATTTCTTTCAAAGCTCCTTTCAAACGCATTTCTATTTTTGATGCTATAAAAGAACATACTGGTGTAGATGTAAGTGAAATGGATGAGGAGAATTTAAGAAATGTGTGTCAGCAATTGCATATTCACACAGAAAAAAGTATGGGTAAAGGAAAATTGATTGATGAAATATTCGGCGCAAAATGCGAGAAGAATTATATACAACCCACTTTTATTATTGATTACCCGGTAGAAATGAGTCCGCTTACAAAAAAGCACCGAAGCAAACCCGGCCTGGTAGAGCGTTTTGAACTGATGATAAATGGAAAAGAAGTAGCGAATGCATACAGTGAATTAAATGATCCGATTGATCAGCGGGAACGTTTTGAAGAGCAAACACAATTGATGAAACGGGGTGATGACGAAGCTATGTTTATCGATTATGATTTTTTAAGAGCATTGGAATATGGTATGCCACCTACTTCAGGTATTGGAATTGGAATCGACAGATTATGTATGTTACTCACCAATCAACCATCCATACAGGATGTATTATTATTTCCTCAGATGCGGCCCGAACGCTGGGATGAAGAATAATAACAGGAAAATCTGTGATATCGATTTTGTGGAATAAAAATAAATTGTAACTTCCTTTTTTATAGAGTTAGTGTGTTTTGCTTACCCTACCCCTTGAACACTAGTTAAATTCAGGATATATATTTCTTCATTTATAAACTAAAACCAACTATTATGAAAAAATGGATTGCTTTTTCGATGTTCATTTCAATGTCTGCTTTTGTATTTATACGAACTGGACCGCCGCGCGCGGCGTGTCTGGCGACGCAATGATGTTTTAGGCGAACACTCGCCCGTCGGCCACGGTGCCAGCCGGCACATGCGCCCCCGACATCACCACGCAGTCCGTAAGACGGGCGCCGGCGCCGACCATGGCGCCTTCCCAGACGACGCATCGCGTCAATACGGCGCTCGGATGAACGAACGCGGCCGCGCCGTC
>JANOFP010000351.1:0-2651 GCA_031413675.1 Bacteroidota bacterium | reverse complement strand
GTCAATATAATAAAAACGGAAAGACTCCTTAACCTATATCAAGCTTATTTCTTCTCCTGCATCAATGGTGGAAGGCGGGTTTTGTTTGCAATTTTAAATTTAAATAAAATTTAAAAAAATGCAAACGATTAAAGAAAAAGTTAACCATCTGAACCAATTAATTATTGAAGGCAAAGCTCTTGAAGGTTTTGATTTGTATTACGACGATGAAGTAGTCATGCAAGAGAATGAAGCTGCTCCTACCATTGGCAAAGAAGCAAACCGGGTAAGGGAAATTGATTTTTTTGGAAGCATTACTGAATTTCGCGGTGCAAAAGCACTGGATGTAGCAATAGGAGAAAATATCAGCTATGTACAATGGCATTACGACTATACGCATAAAGACTGGGGCGTTCGTAAGTACACACAAGTATCCGTTCAGTATTGGAAGGAGGGCAAGATTGTGAAAGAGCAATTTTTTTATGGCAATTAAAAAGAAATTTTTCAAAAAAACCGTTTGCAATTGACAAACGGTTTTTTTATTAGTGAAAATAATTTTTATCGTCGTTACTATTATTCAATTTATTAATGGCTTCCACTTTATTGTTTACATGCAATTTTGAATAAATATTTCTTAAATGACTTTTAATAGTCAGCGGGCTATTGAAAAATTTATCAGCCATTTCATGTACACTCATACCGGTTGCCACCAAATTCAATATTTCATTTTCCCGGGTTGTTAATTCTGCCAGTCGATGCTGTTGTGGTTTATTTTGAAAAACCATTACAACTTTTTTGGCAATGTAGCGACTCATGGGAGCACCACCTTTCTGCAGCTCATCTAATGAGTCCAGAATTTCTTCCGGTCTTGCATCTTTGAGAATATAACCCACCGCACCGTTTTTAAGCGCATTAAAGACATATTCATTGTCGTCGTAATAAGAACAAATCATAAACTGAGTGTTCGGTAATTCATTTTTCAAAAAATGAATAAGCTCAATGCCATTTTTCCCCGGGAGTTTAATATCAACGATAGCTATATCTGGCGGAAAACGAATAATACCCTGCATTGCATCTTCGGCAGAAGCATAGGTGTTAAGAATGCGAAATTTTTCAGAACCATTAATCAATTGCTCTAATCCGTCCCTGAAATGTTTATCATCTTCTATAAGCGAAACCGTAACCAATGTATTTTATTTTTTATTAAAAACAAGATACAACTTTTACAACGACAATGAAATTTGAATAAGGATTGGTAATAATTTTTTAAACCGGATAATTATGGAACAGGGTCATATCCGCTGCCACCCCAGGGATGGCAGCTTGAAATTCTTTTTATAGTCAACCATAAACCTTTGAAGACTCCATGCTTTTTTAATGCTTCCACTGCATAATGTGAGCAGGTTGGAGTGTATCGGCATTTGGGTCCCAGTATGGGAGAAATTACCCATTGGTAAATTTTTATCAATGCTATAAAAGGAAGACTAAGTATCTGAAGGAGTATTTTCATCAACAATTTTTTCAAATTTTTTCAATACCAAAGCTACTTTATCTTTTACAAGATTAAAATCAGGAATTTCTTTGGCCGTATAAATAAAAAAAACATTCAATTTACTTCCAGATAATTTCAATTTTTCAGCCAACTCATTTTTTTGTAACCGGTAAGCTTCCCGTGTCAGTCGTTTAATCCGATTTCTATCAACTGCTTTTTTAAAATTTTTTACAGAAACCCCTACTCCAAATTGCAGTTTGAATATTAAGTGATCAGTGATGAGTGAGGATTGAAACAAATAAAAAACCCGGAACGGTGTAACAGTAAACTTCTTCCCTTCACTAAACAGCTGTTCAATTTGTTTTCGGCTTTTAAGCCTTTCATTTTTTCCAAGTGTGAATTGTTTTGCCAAAATAAAATACAGTTATTAAAAGTAATGAATCTTCCTATACTCATTTATCAGATGTGTCTAAAAAAAATAGCTCCGGTAAAAAACCGGAGCTACAACCCATCCTGATTAACAGGGTGGAATTATTTAAGTTTACTTTCACTGGAAACTGAAAGCTTTGCACGACCTTTTGCACGGCGGCTTGCCAAAACTTTACGACCATTAGCAGTTTTCATGCGTTTACGAAAACCATGAACTGTTTTACGGCGCTTTGTGTGAGGTTGAAATGTACGTTTCATACTATTTTTTATTTTTCCCGATTTTAATACTTCGGGACACTTGTGTTAAATTTGAACTTCTTCAAAAAAAATCTTTAAAGAAGAATTGCTTAATTCCTAAATCTATCAGAGGTCACCACACCCCCGATTTGTGAAAGGACGGCAAAGGTAAGGGAATGAGGTTTAAAATTTAAGAGCCAATTTGAATTTCTTTTTGACCATTTAGTTACTTGCTTTCCGTTGAAAATCAGGAGTTTCGTAAGCAAATCGTTCATATCAGCCGGATGGATTCTATTTTTACCACATGTTTATAAAACATCTTACAAAAGAGCAGGCATTACAAAAATTAAAACATTATTGCGGGTACCAGGAGCGATGCCATAGCGAAGTAAAAGAAAAGCTATGGCAATTGAAGGTGAGTAAAAAAGAACATGATGAAATAATTGCCAGCCTGATAGAAGATGATTATTTGAATGAAGAAAGATTTGCTGTTCTGTTTGCAGGCGGAAAATTC
>JANOFP010000350.1:0-2980 GCA_031413675.1 Bacteroidota bacterium | reverse complement strand
TTAATAAATAACAATTAGCCAAACAATTTTTTGGAATTTGAATGATTAAATCATTGCTTGGATTAATGAGGTAAAAAAAAATGTACTACTTCTATAGGGAATCCTTAAAGGTTATTTACGTTAACTTTGACCAAACATTTTTGATTCACTGCGGATGAAAAAAATCACACTTCTCTTATTTATTCTGATTCAATTTACAATTGCTGAAGCACAGAAGGTTTATTTTATTTATCTCCAATCAGAAAATAAAGAACAATTTTATACACGTATTGGCGAAAAAATTTATAATTCTTCTTCATCAGGATATTTAATACTATCAAATCTGGTGGACAGTACATATGGAATGAATGTCGGCGTACCGGGGAGCCAAACACCGGAACAATTATTTTCTGTAACGATAAATAAAAAAGATAAAGGGTATCTCATAAAAAATTTTGGAGAAAAAGGCTGGGGTCTTTTCGATCTTCAATCTTTTGCCGTTGTAATGCCGGTATTGAATAACGCAATAAATGTTGTTAAAACCGAAAAGCGGGAATCAAATCCTTTTACTGATTTACTTGCAAAAGCAGCAGATGATTCTACCATAAAAGAGAAACCGGTTTTTGTAAAAGCAGAGGAAAAGAAAGTTGAAGTGCCGTTACCGGTGATTGAGAAGGAAAAAGAAATTCAAAAACCAAATGTTGATACGGTAAATCTTAAGATAGTTGAAGTAAAGCAACCAATAATTCGAGAGGTCAAAAAAGAAGAGATTCAGGACAATAGGAAGGATTCTTTAATTGTAAAAACACTGGAGAAAAAAGCCGGGCTTCCTGTTCAGGTGCCTGAGAAAAAAGAGGAAATTCAAAAAAAAGCTGTTGATTCAGGAAGTGTAAAAGTATTAGATGTTAAGGGGCCCGATTCACTTAATATGATAATGAAAGAAGAATTAGAAAAAGTTTCAAATGAGAAGAAAGAGAATGAAGTAAAACCAATAGTTGAAACAAAGTCTGTAGAAAAAATTGAAACACCAATTGTCCCGATAGTAGAAAAAAAAGCAGTGAGAAACCCATTTGTTGATGAGTTTCAAAAGTCAATTGTTGTTAAGCGATCTGAAAGTTCTACAACAGAAGGTTTTGGAATTACTTTTCTTGATCTAACCGGAGATGGAAGTATTGATACGATCCGTATATTAGTTCCAAATGAAAAAATGAACCCTGTAGTGGCAGAAGTAAAAAAGGCAGATCTTAAATTTTTAGATATAGTTTCTACTGACACTGCCAAAGTACAAATAAAGCAAGATCAAAAAGAAAAAATAAGTGAAAACATTCAAAAGCCAGAGGCAACCAGTAAGGCAATTCAAAGAAGTAATAATTGTACTCAGTTTGCGACTGAGGAAGATTTTTTTAATGTACGAAAGAATATGGCTGCTGAGATTTCAAATGACAATATGATAAGTGAGGCGAAGAAGATATTTAGGACAAAATGTTTTTCGACTGAACAGGTCAAAAATCTAAGTTCATTATTTCTTTCAGACGAGGGCAAGTATAAATTTTTTGATGCATCTTATATATATGTATCGGATATGGAAAAATTTAGTACTCTTCAATCAGAATTAAAAGAGGAATATTATATCAATCGATTTAGGTCTATGCTATATTAATATTGGGTTCATGCGTTATTTTTTAGAGGTATCATACAAGGGCACTAATTACAGTGGGTTTCAATCACAAAAGAATGCGAATACAATTCAGGATGAAATCGAAAAAGCCTTTTTAATTCTCCTTAAGCAACAGATTCAACTCACAGGATCTTCTAGAACAGATGCAGGAGTTCATGCATTTCAGAATTATTTCCATTTTGATACAGATAGAAGATTAACACCTGCGCTATTATATAATCTGAATGCAATTTTGCCCAATGACATAGTTGGTAAAAACATTATTCAGGTAAAAAACGATTCTCATTGTCGTTTTGATGCCTTGAGCAGAAAGTATCAGTATTATATATATCGGCAAAAAAATCCCTTCTTATTAGAGACTGGCTATTATTTACCGTATAGCATTGACTTCGAAGAAATTAAGAAAGCTGCTTCACTCATTAAAAAATACTCTGACTTTACATCATTTTCAAAAAGAAATACCCAGGTAAAGACTTTTGAGTGCAACATATTGGAGAGTGATTGGCAATTGGAGAATGATTGCTTAGTTTATCATATAAAAGCCAACAGATTTTTAAGAGGGATGGTTAGAGCATTAACCGCCACCATGCTAAAAATCGGAAGAGGAAAATTTTCATTAAATGATTTCAGATCAATAATAGATTCTAAAGATTGTACAAAGGCCAGCTTTGCAGTTCCGGCTCATGGATTACATTTAATCAGTGTCCAATTTCCTGTTGAATATTTCTTTGTTTAAAATATTTTTTCCGCTGAAATCCCTACTGGTATGGGGTTATAGGATTTGTGGATAGTTAAGAGCAGAAAAACATTTTTTTGCAAACTCTCACCACTTATCTTTGCCGCCCGCTTTTGAAAAAACTTAGCGATAGTTCTTCGAAAATGTTAGTAGAAATGTGAAGAAAATAGGCATCAAAAATTTGCGGGTTAATACCACATCCTTATCTTTGCCGCCCGTCTTAAAAAACAGGTAAGTTCTTCACAAAACAAATTGAATTTCAAGCCAAAAATTAGTAATATACTAACTGAAAATTTTGGTAGTCATTATATGGCCATTACCTTTGCATTCCTTTTGAAAAAAGGTAAGCAAAAACGGCTAAAGATCTTTGAAAGTAGGGAAACAACAGCATCCCGATCTCGTATCGGGAGCAAGGTAAGTCAAGCGAACACATTCGATTTGACACGTTAATTTTCTTAAGAGAATTTTATACTGTCAGTATCAAACTTCATTTACAATGGAGAGTTTGATCCTGGCTCAGGATGAACGCTAGCGGCAGGCTTAATACATGCAAGTCGAGGGGCAGCATGTCCCGACGCAAGTCGGGA
>JANOFP010000349.1:0-9604 GCA_031413675.1 Bacteroidota bacterium | reverse complement strand
CCCCTCACTAAATTTGAATTTCAAATTGTAAAAAACTCAATCAGTCAGGTTTTAATTACTAGTTCCAACTCTCACTACTGCATTCAATTTTATACAAAGCATAATTTTGTATCGCTCTTGCTTTGTTCAATTCAATAAATGGAATATTAATTATTCCGCCAGCTGTATTCAAGTGCAGTGTGGCTAAATTATTCTTTCGTTGATAAATAGATTGTTCAATATTTATTGATTGAATATGAGTCCATTTCAAAATCAATTCATGACTACCCCACACTCCTTTTTTTATTTGCAGCGCCTCATTGTCAATCCATAACCTGAATTTTTTTTGAAACAGAAAAGCTGATAGCCCAACGAAACAGATAAGCAGCAATACAAAAAATGAATTGTATTGAAAATAAGCATACAAAAAAGGAATCATAATAATAGAAGGAAGAATTCCTAAAATAAAAATTCGTCTGAAAATATATGCTCTGTGAATTTTAATAGCCTTAAGATTGGCTACCGGAAGCAAGGAGTGATAGGGCTGAAGCAGCAAAGAAATAAATTCGTTTCTGGTTACCGGTACCTTTATCTGCATCTTTTTTTGGATCTGTTCATTGCCAGTTGCATGAAATTGTAAAAGAAACAAACCTATCTTATATCTTATCCAGTTTGCTTTCCAGGATATAAATTGAATTTTCCGAAACGGCACAAATTTTTCTTTTTTATTCAATAGCCCCGATTTAACCCGGTACCCTTTACCGGATCGGGAAATACTAAAATCAAAATAAGTAAGCAGAATTTTTATAACAGAAAAGCCAATTGAAATGAGCAGAACAGCTATCGCCAGAAAAAGACTTAAGGAATTTTGTCCAAAATTTTCGTCTAACCATTTTGCCCCTCCTTCAAACTCTTTATAAGAGACACCAGCATTATTCAAGGTGGAATAAACAAAAATCGCAATCAGAAAAAATGCTTCTAAATGATTTGATGAAAAACCCAATTTCAGCAAATCATTTCCTGCAAGTGTAATAAGCGTTTCTTCTTTTACCGTTTGAATTTCAACTGAGCCTGCCGAAGCATCTGCAACCGCAACCTCTTTCCGGTTAAAGAGAATCAATTCTTTTAAAGCCGCCGTTCTAAATTTATCAACTGCTTCTATTTTCACTTCCATTTTTTCAGACCCCGCAGAGTCAAATGAAAGTTTAGAAACATTAAATAAACGATGCACCCATGTTTGCTCAGCATGCACCGCTTGTATTTTATCTAATGGAAGTGTAACTGTTTTTTTAGTAAATAGCCCACTTGTTATAATCAATTTATTTTCTGAAATGTTAAACCGGAAATTATAATATTCGATTACCGATCGCAAAACCGAAAGAACAGAAATACCCAGGGCGATGTATTCATACTTGTCTGTAGTACTACCCGATTTTTTATTTAATATCAAAACAAGCAGCAGGGGCCAGAGTAATTTTAATAAACTTAGAATAGTTTTAAATAATAAAATGATTAATGCCGAAGGAGATTGCCGTTGTGGCTTGCTCCAATCAACTACCGGGTTGTTCATCGGTTTTTATTTTATTCATAATAAAATCTCTTACTTCATTTGCTTTTTCAATTTGTAACCCCGGAATTTTTAAATCGGACCCGGCAGTACCGGCTGTAAAAACAGAAAGCGATGCAAGTTGTTGGCTTCTTTCTAAAATACCGGAGCTTACGCTGCAATGTTGAATACGATTGAATGGAACGATAGAAATATTTTGTATCAGCCAACCGGATTTATACAACAAATCTTTTTCTCTTAAAGCAAAAGCTTTTTGAGCAAATGATTTTTTTATTGCAAAAAAACTAAAAATACAGATTGAAAAAAGAAGAAGGGAAATTAGCAATCCAGTTTGAATGGTCCGCATTTCCGGTACAAATACAAAAAGCATTATTCCTGTTATAAGAATAATGCTCCAAGTTATCATCCAGCTCCATTTCAAAACCTTCCAGTAAGATTTTTCGATAGACTGAAAAAAAATTTCCTCTGCTTTGGGTAATAAAGTTGAATCAATCTGACTGTTGGTAAAATTTTCCATTCCGGCAAATCTACCACTTTGCCCCAAATACTTTTTTCAGTAATTCAGTAGTTCGTGCCGCTACATTCTGCCGGATGTTTTTCTCTTCGATTGCAACCAAACTAAATAAAGCGTCTGTTGCTTTTCCGGTTACATGCCCGGGCAGGTCGGGATTCAATTTTTTAAATGTAGTGGGAAAGTTATTGTACTTCGTTACTAATTCACCATACAGTTTTGTAGCATCCAGTTTATCTAACGATGTTTTGATCACTGGCAGAAATGCTGCAATCAGTTTCTCCGTTGTTTTTGTTCTGAAAAAATGTGTGGCACTGGTATCACCATTTTTTATTAACCCGATTGCATCGCTGATGCTCATACTTTTTACAGCATCAACAAAAATTGGTTTTGCATAACCTGCTGCATCTTCGGCTGCACGGTTTATTTGCAGAATGGCTTTATCCACCAGACTGCTAAAACCCAAATCTCTCATTGTTTTTTCTATTTTTTTTGCATCAGGCGGTAGCAATACTTTATAGAGTGCATCTTTAAAAAAGCCATCTTCTTTATTCAGTTTTAATACGGCGTTTACCAGGCCCTGACCTAATGCTTCTTTTATTCCACCACCGGCTTCAGCTTCTGTTATGCCACCGGTTTTTATTGGCAATTGAGATAGAGTCTCGCAGGAAGAAAAGAACAGTGAAAAAATAAATAGCGGGTAAAATAATTTAATCATATATTTTTTTAGAAAGTCAGGCAAATTACCTGCCAGAAACAGTAACGTAAGTTTCTTCTGAAAATTATAACACCCGCCTTTTATAATTTCAGATTTTCTTTCCTCTTTTCGATTCTTTCCCGCACCCGCCGAAAAAATCGGGCTCTTTCTTTTTCACTTACTTCACTTATCAGCGTAGATCGTTTAATAAGGTTTTGAACATATTGATAAAAATTTTCAGAGTAAGCAATATCCCGGGTCATCAGGTAATTGATAGCCGTGTGCGGGATAAAAGAAATTCTTGTATTGTCCAGCAGCGCCATCATATTATTATCCTGGATTACAATTTCATTAAAATACATTTTGAATTTGCCACACGGTTTTTTATCGGGGTCATTAGCAAGAAATTTATATCCTCGTTTTGCCTGTTCTTCCAGGTGATCAACTACTCTTTCTATGCCTTCATATATTCTTAATACATCTTCCTCAGATTTAAACATCTGGCTGCCGATATAGTAATCAATCTGGTGAAATGTGGTATTCCAGCTTTCGATATTCCAGATTTCCAGTGAATCCAATTGGGTATAGAGTTCATTCACTTTATCTCCCAGCAGCTCAAGCTCTGGAGGGTAATCATCAAGATTTACTTTCTTGTTTCTGAACTCAGGAAAATAGATAAGGGTACCCATCCAGAAATAATATTTGAAAGCTGCCAGTTCTTTAGAAATGAAATAATAAAAAATCGGGGTGTCTTTACACAGGTAATAAAATTCTTTTTGTTTATGGCTGTTGAAATAAGTCAGCTGTTGTATTATGCCAGTGACGTAATCATTATACCGGTATGTTTTATTATTAATAAAATTTCCCTGGAACAGGATACTGCCTGTTTGAATATTCATCAGCTGATCCAGCGAAATTTTATAATGCAGGGTCAGTTTATACAGCTCTTCAAATGTTATTTGTTTTTCTGCCCGCATACGCCGGTAGGCGCTGTCACTACTGATGCCGAGAAGCTTTGCTACTTCATCCGCCACGGAGGCTTCGGCTGGCAGTTTGGTTTTTATAAATTGAAAAAGTTGTTGCTGCAAATCAGTAATATTCATAAAAGCTGGTTTCTTAATTACAAATTCTTTTTTCGTTCTGCTATTTTGTTAAGCATGATATTAAAAAAAATATTTCTTTGTTTTTCACTTGTCTGGCTGATCAATGTAGATTTTTTCATCATGTTCTGCATATCATCATAACACGAGTTACAAAAAGCTTCATCTCTTGTAGTCATATAATTCAATACACCATAGTTAATAAAAACTGTTTTTATCTTGTCAGTTACCACAAGAATTGTATTATCGCCGAGTATAACCCGGTTATAGAAAAATTTATAATTAGTTTTTTTAGAATCCGGATTTTCCCCCGGCAAAAACTTACATCCATACTCAGCCTGGTTTTTTAAATGGAGAAATGTTTCTTCCAGGGCTTCGTACACAGTTTTTATGTCACTTGCGGAAGAGAAGACACCGGACTCCTTATAAAATTCTATTTGAAAAATTGCTGAATTAATTGATTCTGTATTCCAGATTTCAGAAGAAGGTATCTTATTATATACCAATGAAAGTTCAAAACTCATTTTTTCAATTTCGGGTGGAACACAATTAAGATCAAACTCCCTTTCCTGAAAATCCGGATGCTGTAAAATTGTTTTCATCCAAAAAAAATAACGAAATGCAATAAGCGGCTTGTAATAAAAATTATGAAAGAGCGGCATGTCCTTAGTGAGGTAAATGATTTCTTTAGAAATATAACTGCCG
The DNA here is from genome assembly GCA_031413675.1 of Bacteroidota bacterium. GTDB lineage: Bacteria > Bacteroidota > Bacteroidia > Chitinophagales > Chitinophagaceae > VBAR01. The sequence goes on along the minus strand of JANOFP010000349.1, from coordinate 5,045 downwards.
ATATGCTCCCCCTGTTTAATAAGATCTGATAAGTATTTTTCATAACTGTAATTGCCCGATTCAATGCGAATATTCTGAAAAAGGCTGGCGCCGCTTTTAACGTTCAGTACCTGGTCTAGCGAAAGATTAAAATATTCGCATAGCTCCCGTGCTTCATCCAGCACAAGCGGTGTTTCGCCTCTTATTCGGCGATAGGCACTATCACTGCTTAAATGTAATATATCGGCTACTTTATCCACCAAAGATGTATGAGGAGGCAAAAGCTCCTTGATCCTTTGGAACAAAAACTCCTGTGATTGATAGTCAGGCATTGTTGGTTTGTAGATGGTGGTTTATGTTGAACGATTTGCAACAAATGTTTTCAAAAGTTAGTCATTTTTATTTTAAAGTAAAATAAACCCTTTCATTGTTTGTAAAAACTACAACGAATTCCGGCAAAATGATACCGTGAATCTTAAAATAGCACTCGCAGATCATTTGACAAGCCTGGTTGCAAAAATTGCAAGTAAAGGAATTGTTAATGCAAAATTCAATTATATATCGGCTTTCCAGGATAGTAGTTTGGTATTACAAAAACACAAACAATGAAACAAGTAACCACACATCACGAGATACTGCTCTTCACTGGCACCACCCATTCCAACCGTGAGTTCTGTAGTAGGGATGAAGAAAATAACGGGTATAAAAAAGCTTCAGCCAAAGAAAGACTTGAAAAAGCCTGTTGGGATGGAATGCTGCATGAAATGTTTCCAGAAATCCTGGGCAGCTTCTCAGCTAAATGCGAAAGTTTCATATGGCATATAATGGGCGGTAAAAATTATTTACGCATCAGCATGGGGCCAGCCTCTACTGTGATGGAAAATGAAACGACCATTGATCCGTACTTTTTTATGCTTTCCGAATGTGAAAACTGAAAGAAATATATTTTATAACCATAAACCTCCACACACAGCACCGTACCGCTGTTTACGGGACAGTCTTTAACAAAGAACATTAACCTTTAAAACTTATTTTATGATTCCTACAATTATTTACCTGATGATGAGACGGTACAAACGTCAACATCCGGAAAAAGCAGAAATGATTCAATCATTTATTAACAAGTGCAGCAAATGTTTATTCCTTATCATGATCTGTCTTGGCACTGGCATCGGAACTTTTTCACAGGAAAAAACACTTCTATATACGATTAAAAGAAACGGCAGCGTAGTAGGTAATATTCAATTCTCACAAAACATTTCCGGCAACAGAACTATACTGAAAATGGAATCGGAAATCAGGACCCGGGTTGTTTTTTTATTTACTGCTAAAGCAAAAGAAGAAACCATTTATGATGGTGGTATTATGACCTGGTCTTCCATTTACCGTAAAATGAACGGCAATGTAAAAGCGGATAAAAAAACAAAAGCAACCGGAAGCAGCTACACAATTTATAACGAAGATAAAACTGAGAAACTAAACAACTATCCCATTCTGTATAATATGCTAAGCTTATATACCAATGAGCCAGTCAGTTTTTCAAGTGTGTACTCCGATAATTTTCAGCAGTTCCTTACAATTCAAACGATAGACTCTCATCATTATAAAATAAAATTTCCGGATGGTAACTCGAATGAATATTTCTATACTAACGGAATGTGTACTAAAGTAAAAATATCACATAGCCTTTACAGCGCCACGATTGAATTAAATTCTTAAACCGTTTTTTATGCCAGACGCTTTTATAACATACAGTATTATCCTGCTAAGCTATTCACTGTTCTTCTTTGTAATTCGTGTTACACAAAAAGAAAACAGTTGTGATCTGAAAGCGATACTAACCGGAAAGGGATCTCCGGGTATCTTATTAAGCAGGCTGATAGCCGGCATTCTTTTACTGGGCATCGGAATAGCCGGTATTCTTTTAAGCAGATCATTCAATGAAAGAATATTCATTCCTATTGTAAACAATTCAGCATTGCCCGCAGGGATAATAATAGCAGTAGCCGGGCTTACAGGTTTATTTGGCGCCGAAAAAAAATTATCGATCTCTATCATAAATATAAAACCCCTTTCCTTTTCCTTCCCGTTATTATTTATCCCTCTCCGTACCCTTTTTTTAATTGTTTATGAAATCTTTTTTCGTGGTGTCATGCTCTTTTGTATGATTGAAGATTTCGGAATTGCAATTGCCGTTTTCATAAATCTCTTTCTATATGTATTTATTCACTGGCATAGCGAAAAAAAAGAACGATATGGGTCGGTACTGATGGGGCTGGTGCTTTGCTTAATAAGTATTTACTATCAAAATGTATGGCCAGCCATTGCCATTCATTTAATGCTGGCTTTGTCCAATGAGATTGGTGTTTTAATTACCAACAGATCATTATTTAAAACTATAAGTTTATGAAAATTCTGATTACAGGAGCAACGGGTTACATCGGTCATAAACTGGCGATGGAAGCAGCAAAAAGAAACTTTACTGTTCATGCATTGGTAAGAGACCCGAGGTCAAAAAATTTTCCAGCCCATCCGAATATCATTCCATTCAAAGGAGATATAACAGATAAGCAATCTGTGCTAGCAGCCATGCAGGGGTGTGAAAAAGTGCTGCACGCAGCAGCTCTTGCTAAAATGTGGGAGAAAGACAGCAGTTTGTTTTATAAAATAAATGTAGAAGGAACCCGGAATATGTTGGACGCTTCTCTTGCATTGGGGGTTAAGAAATTTGTTTTCACCAGTACGGGTGCAGTTATTGGCCCATCTGGGAAATTTCCAATGAATGAAAAAGACCCACGTATCAAACCCTTTGAAAATGATTATGAAATTTCAAAGCATTGGGCTGAAGAGCTGGTGAAAGAGTATTGTCGAAAAGGATTGTTTGCAATCATCGTATCCGCACCAAGGGTATATGGACCCGGCATTACTACAGGCGGCAACGCCATTGAAAAATTAATTCGAAAAATAATTGCTATGCGGATAGCTTTTGTACCCGGTTGCGGCGAAGTGCTGGGAAATTATGCTTTTGTAGATGATGTGGTTAATGGCCATTTCCTCGCATTGGAAAAAGGATTAGGTGGTGAAAAATATATACTAGGTGGTGAAAATATTTCATACACTCGGTTTTTTGCTACAATAAAAGAAAATGCAGGGAAAGCTATAAAACTGATCCGCATATCAAAGTCATTACTGTTGCTCTGGAGTTTTATTCATATGTCGGTTTGCAGGCTGTTAGGAAAACAGACAAATATTTCACCGAAAATAATCCATCGCATTACACAGAACCGAGCACTAAGCTGCGATAAAGCTATCAGGCAACTGGGTTATTCCATCACACCTTTTTTAGAAGGCATACAAAAAACTATACAACACCTAAATACTTAAAAATTATGCGTAACGAAAACTATGTACTGATAACTGGGGCAAGCGAAGGTTTTGGAAAAGCATTGGCACTGGAATGTGCTGGTCGTAAAATGAACCTTATACTTGTTGCCCTCCCTGATTCGGGATTGGATAACCTGGCTGCTTATATCCGGAAAAACTTCGCGGTAAAAGTATTTTGCTTTGAGCATGATCTTTCTCTTAAAGAAGAGTGCTACAATTTGTTTAATACAGTAAAAGAAAAAAAGCTGCGTGTTAAAACACTTATTAATAATGCAGGCATGGGCGGTACCCATTTCTTTGAAGAAAGAAATACAGAATATTATTACAAGCAAATTGAGTTGAATGTGGTAGCGCCTACATTACTCTCTCACCTGTTTCTCGAAATACTTGAAGAAAATAATCCAGCCTACATTTTAAACGTAAGTAGCCTTGCCGGCTTTTTTTATTTACCTAAGAAACAGGTATATGGTGGAACCAAATCTTATCTCTTTTCATTTTCAAAAAGCCTGGGTCTTGAGTTAAAAAGAAAAAATGTGCATGTAACCGCCATCTGCCCAGGTGGAATGAACACCACACCCATGTTAATACGCCAACATCTTAGTAATTCAGGTATAAGCCGCTGGTCAGTTATGGATCCGGGCGAAGTAGCTGTTATTGCAATCGATGGGTTACTGAAAAGAAAAAGATTTATCATCCCGGGCTTCTGGAACAAAATATTTATTCTTTTGGATAAACTGGTGCCGGAATGGATAAAAGAAAAAATTACTGACAGCCAGATGAAGAAACTGAAAATTTTTAATAACCCGCTTATGCCACGAATCACCCCTTTAAAAACTGCTATATGATATTCTATTTGCTCGGCATACTCGGCTATTATAAAGCCATGAAAAAAGCTGTGCCGGCTGGCATTTGCCTTTTGTTTTTTCTTGTTGTAATTATTCCACCGGCAACATCATTGTTTTTTTTACTCAATGTTCACTGGATATTCAAGGTAATTGCATTTATCAGCGGATGGTTTTGCTGGACTTTTATTGAATACTTTATTCACCGCTTCTGGCTGCACCGCAAAACAAATAAACAGTATCATGCAACGAATCATTTTATACATCATACGAACCCTACGAAAATTTTTACTTCTGAAATAAAGCGACTACTTATTGTTGCTGTCGCTTTTATTATATTTTATTTCAGCATCAATTACAGTTCCTCGTTATTTTTTCCGGCAGGCATACTATGCGGTTATGCATTGTACGGGTATATACATATCTGGTTGCACCGGCCACAGATGTTGGGTTGGTTTAAAAAACTGCAGGAGTTTCATATACAGCATCACTGCGGTGATACAGATAATTGCTTTGGCGTAACTGTTACCTGGTGGGATAAGATTTTTAATACCGGGCCTGCTGCAGATAAAATTACAAGCAAAAATAAAACGGCATTTTACTTTGGTAAAAACAAAACAACAATAACTACCATTCAACCTTTAAACAGTTAATCATGAAATTTAAATCAAAAAACACCAGTGAATTTTTTTCAGAGCTGACACGCAAAGTAGAAGATTATATTTCGAAGAAAGGGGGAAACCGCTTTGGTAACAGAAACGTTTTTCTGAAAGGGCTTTTGTTGATATGCCTGTATATAAGTTGTTATACAATAGTACTGTTGTTTCATAAAAACTCATT
>JANOFP010000348.1:0-3845 GCA_031413675.1 Bacteroidota bacterium | reverse complement strand
GTGCGGTGGCGATGTTTAAAGCCTCACCAATTCCATCCGAAGGAGGGGCTTACAAAAACCCAGGTATCAGTAAAATTTTTTCTGCAATCGCAGAGTCTTCGAAGGCACCCTCTCCGCAAGGAGAGGGTCGGGGTGAGGCGTTTTTCCTCGCATGGACAACCACCCCATGGACGCTTCCTTCAAACTTAGGATTAACTGTCGGCGGAAACATCGATTATGTTTTGGTAAAAACATTCAATCCTTATTTACACAATGAAATAAATATTGTTCTTGCAAAAGCATTGCTCAGCAAATATTTCAAACCCGAAAATGAAAATGCTGATTTTGCAGAGTATAAAAATGATGGAAAGAATCTTCCTTATCAAATCATTTCAGAATTTAAAGGAAAAGATATCGAGGGCTGCGAATATGAGCAGTTACTTCCTTATGAAGCCAATTCATTAAAAAAAATTTTAGAAGAAACTCCCGGAGCAAAACCATTTCGTGTAATGGTTGACAGTTTTGTAACTACAGAAGATGGTACGGGTATCGTTCACACGGCTCCCGCATTTGGCGCCGATGACTTTAAAGTAGGAAAGAAATACAATATCGGAATTCTCACCATGGTTGATCGTCAGGGAAAATTTGTGGATGGAATGGGTGAGTTCAGCAACCGCTATGTAAAAAATTATAAAGACGAGAAAGATTATGTAGATGTGAATGTGGACATAGCCGTAAAACTGAAAAAAGAAAACCGTGCTTTCAAAGTTGAGAAATACGAACATAGTTATCCGCATTGCTGGCGAACAGATAAACCAATTTTATATTATCCGCTTGATGCGTGGTTTATTAAAACCACAGCTATCAAAGACAGGATGGTGGAGCTAAATAAAACCATTAACTGGAAACCAAAATCAACCGGCGAAGGCCGTTTTGGTAATTGGTTAGAAAACATGGTGGACTGGAACCTTAGCCGTTCAAGATATTGGGGTACACCATTACCTATCTGGAAAACGGATGATGGGGAAGAAGAAATTTGTATTGGTTCAATAGAAGAACTCCATGCGGAATTAAAGAAATCTTTTGATAAAGGGGTTTCTAAAGTCCCTCCTTCGGAGGGATTTAGGGAGGCTCTTGATTTACACAAACCATTTGTTGACGAAATAGTTCTGGTAAGTAAATCAGGCAAGCCCATGAAACGGGTTCCTGATTTAATTGATGTTTGGTTTGACAGTGGTGCCATGCCTTATGCTCAATGGCATTTCCCATTTGAAAACAAGGAAACATTTGCAAAAAGTTTCCCTGCCGATTTTATTGCAGAAGGCGTTGATCAGACAAGAGGATGGTTCTATACACTTCATGCAATTGCTGCATTGGTATTTGATTCTGTTGCTTACAAGACTGTTGTAAGTAATGGTTTGGTGCTGGATAAGAACGGAAATAAAATGAGCAAACGACTAGGCAATGTGGTTGATCCGTTCAAAACAATTGAAACATACGGTGCCGATGCAACGCGGTGGTACCTTGTTACCAATGCTTCTCCTTGGGATAATATGAAGTTTGACCTCGATGGCATTAAAGAAGTCCAACGTAAATTTTTTGGCACTCTTTATAATACATATCAGTTTTTTGCATTGTATGCAAATGTGGATGGCTTTACATTTAAAGAAAAATTTATACCACTTAACGAAAGACCAGAAATTGACCGCTGGATTCTTTCATCTTTAAATACTGTTATAAAGAAAGTGAATGAGTATATGGATGATTACGAACCAACACAGGCTGGTCGTGTAGTGGAAGATTTTGTAGATGAACATCTGAGCAACTGGTATGTTCGCTTATGCAGAAGAAGATTCTGGAAAGGTGAATATGAACAGGATAAAATTTGTGCTTACCAGACTTTATATGAATGTCTGGAAACTATACTTCGGTTGATAGCTCCCATTTCTCCATTCTTCAGTGATGCAATTTTCCAAAACCTGAATGCAATAACTCATCGTTTCAAAAACCCCGATGGAAGTCTGGTTGAATCAATACATCATATTAGTTTTCCATCCGGGGATGTTTCTGAGAACCCCCCTTTGGGGGGCAGGGGGGCTATTGACAAATCGCTTGAAGAAAGAATGCAGCTGGCACAAGATGCTTCCTCGTTGGTTTTATCGCTGCGTAAAAAACAAAATATAAAAGTTCGTCAGCCCTTACAAAAAATTTTGATCCCGGTTTTATATCCTTCTATGAAGACACAAATGCAAAAAGTAGAAGATTTAGTAAAAGCAGAAGTCAATGTAAAAGAAATTGAATACCTGAACCCCGACAATACATTTATCAGCAAAAAAATTAAACCCAATTTTGTTGCTTTGGGAAAAAAAATGGGGGCAAAAATGAAAGCCGTATCTGCAGCATTAGCTCAATTCACACAGGAGCAGATTGCAATGTTGGAAAAAGAAGGTCAATATAATTTGCTAGTTGATGACGAAACCATAATATTACAAACCGGTGATGTAGATATTACAAGTGAGGATATTCCTGGCTGGCTGGTAGCAAATAAAGGAAGTTTGACGGTTGCTTTGGATGTTACAATTACTCCGGAACTTGAAAATGAAGGACATGCCCGTGAGTTTGTAAACAGAATTCAGAAGATAAGAAAAGAGTCGGGTTTTGAACTTACTGACCGTATTCTTGTAAAACTATCTGGAGGTAATGGATTAAAAAATTCGTTGATTGAGTTTAACGCCTATATTTGCGCCGAAATTCTGGCTGATAAAATTGAATTTTTGCCAGAGATAAATGAGGGAATTGATATTGAAGTGAATGATTTTCAACTAAAAGTGATTATTTCAAAAAAAGCCTAACCATTATGGCTACTAAGAAAAAAACGATAGCAAAAAAACCTGCCAAGCCAGCAAAAAAAGTAGTTGCCAAAAAACCTGCCCCAAAAAAGCCGGTTAAAAAGACCGCTATTAAAAAACCTACTCCTAAAAAAGTAGCAAAACCTGTTGCAAAAAAAGTAAAGAAACCTGTGGCAAAGAAAGTATCAAAACCGGTAATTAAAAAAGCCGTAAAACCGGCACCTAAAAAACCAATAAAATCAGTATCAAAAGTGATTAAATCTAAACCCGTATCCAAACCATTAGCTAAACCTGTTGCTAAAGTCGTTACAAAACCGAGTTCTTTGCCTGCACCGGTTGCACCAAAGCCCGTTGAAAAATTTGTAGCTAAAAAACCAGGAGTATTCGATCCAAAATCCCTTGTATCAATCAAACCCCCTATAAAACAAATTTTGAAAAAAGAACCACCAAAACCTTCAAAGGTTGTGATGCCGAAAATAACTACGAAGAGTTCTGTACGCTATGAACCAGACTTTACCAAATCAGTATTAGATAAATATGCTATTGAACATTCAGGACCTACACAACGCTATTCAGATACTGACCTGAATGAATTCCGGGATATTATTCAGAAAAAATTAGATGCAGCAAAAAAAGAACTTGCTTATCTGCAGGGATTGATAACCCGTAAAGACGAAGGTGGTGATATGGATGAAGGTCGCTACATGACAATGGAAGATGGAAGTGTAAGTATGGAAAGAGAACAATTGAGTCAGATGGCAAGCCGCCAAATTACTTTTATTGATCACCTGGAAAAAGCTATGATGCGTATAGAAAATAAAACCTATGGTATCTGCCGGGTTACCGGTAGGTTGATAGATAAAGCAAGACTGCGTGCTGTGCCACATGCTACATTAAGTATAGAAGCAAAACAAATGATGAGTAAGTAACAAATCATTACATCATAAAGAAAATCCCCCCGTAGCAAGTGCTACGGGGGGATTTTCTTTATAACAGAGAAATTTATTTTTTCTTATC
>JANOFP010000347.1:0-2094 GCA_031413675.1 Bacteroidota bacterium | reverse complement strand
AGGTTGCAGATTTGCAATTGCGGAAATAAAATTTACAATCTGCAATCTAAAATCTTAAATCGAATGGGTTTAACAAACGAAATAATAAAACAAAGACTTATAGAAAAGTTTGGTGAGCAGGTAATGGGTTTTGAAGAATCCTATAACATGCTCACATTTGAAGCACCAAAAGAATCAAATCTGAAGGTGCTTAATTTTTTATATGATGATGGGCAATTGAAATTTCGGTTTCTTACAGACTTATGTGCTGTTCACTATCCAGATAATATTGGAAAAGAATTAGCGGTTGTTTATCATCTCCACAATTTGGTTGATAATATCCGTTTGCGACTGAAGGTGTTTACGGATATTAATACCCCGGATGTGTATACAGCTACCGGATTATTTTCTTCAGCCAACTGGATGGAAAGAGAAACCTATGATTTTTTTGGGGTAAATTTTGTTGGTCATCCGAATCTGAAAAGAATTTTGAATGTGGAAGAGATGGATTATTTCCCGATGCGGAAAGAATTTCCGTTGGAAGATCAATCAAGAGTTGATAAAGATGATGAGATGTTTGGGAGAGGATAAACTTTAAATACAATAAATTAATTTCCCTTTAGGGGATAGGGGGTATGACAGAACACGAACATATAAGATTACCGGAAGGCTCGATTGAAAAAACAACAACGACCTTAAACCTGGGTCCTACGCATCCGGCTACGCATGGTGTGTTTCAAAATATTTTGGAACTGGATGGAGAACGAATTGTTTCTGCTGAACAAACAGTAGGATATATTCACAGGGCATTTGAAAAAATTGCAGAACGTCGTCCGCTTTATCAAATTACGCCACTTACTGATCGATTGAATTATTGTTCTTCGCCGCTTAATAATATGGGTTGGCATATAACCTGTGAAAAATTTTTAGGTGTAAAAACACCGAAGCGGGTTGATTATTTACGAATCATCATTATGGAACTGTCAAGAATTTCAGATCACTTGATTTGTAATTCAATCGTTGGGGTGGATGCGGGTGCTTATACCGGTTTTTTATATGTAATGCAATACCGTGAATTGATTTATGAAATTTATGAGGAAGTATGTGGATCCCGCCTTACAACAAATATTGGTCGCATTGGTGGTTTCGAAAGAAACTTCAATGATATTGCTTTTCAAAAATTAGATAAGTTTTTAATTGAATATCCGGTAGTGCTGAAAGAATTTGAAAATCTTTTTATGCGCAACCGGATTTTTATGGATCGTACTCAAAACACCGGAGCTATTAACGCCGAACGTGCATTGAATTATGGATTTACCGGACCAAATCTTCGTGCTACAGGTGTTGACTATGATGTTCGTGTCCATAATCCCTACAGCAGTTATGAAGATTTTGATTTTGTAGTACCGGTTGGAACAACAGGTGACAACTATGATAAATGGTTGGTGCGTAGTCAGGAAATGTGGCAAAGTTTAAGCATCATCGAACAGGCATTTAGAAAAGTAAAAGATATGAGTGGAGTAGAATCAGAAATTTTTCATGCCGATGTACCGGAATATTATTTGCCAGAGAAAAAAGATGTGTACACAAAGATGGAAGCACTTATCTATCATTTTAAAATCATAATGGGTGAAACAAAAATTCCGGTGGGTGAAGTATATAATAGTATTGAAGGAGCCAATGGTGAACTGGGGTTTTATTTAATAAGTGATGGTGGTCGTACACCGTATCGGTTACATTTTCGCCGGCCCTGTTTTATTTATTACCAGGCTTTTGAAGAACTTACTAAAGGAAGTATGATGAGTGATGCGATTATTACCATGAGTAGTTTGAATTTAATAGCTGGTGAAATGGATGCGTAGAAAGTATTGCAGATTTCAGATTGACGATTTCAGATTTTTCATCAATCTAAAATTTAAAATTAAAATTGAATGATTAAGTTTTCGGAAAAATCATTACAGGAAGTAGAACGGATAATTAATTTTTATCCCGAAGGCAAACAAAAAAGTGCTGTAATACCCGTATTGCATTTAGCCCAACAAGAATTTGGCGGCTGGCTGAGTGCAGATACAATGGACTATGTAGCTTCTTTATTAAAGTTGCAACCCATCGAAG
>JANOFP010000346.1:0-12906 GCA_031413675.1 Bacteroidota bacterium | reverse complement strand
AATGTATCCTGATTAATTTTTTCTATTTTACTTAAATCTGCAATTACAACAGGAACATTTTTACCTCCAATATTTCCAACCGTAAAAGTTTCTCTTCTTTTATATTGAAATGGATCGTAGGAAATTTTTTCATTGTAGGATTCTAAATCCCCCCGCAAATTGGCGGAAGGGCTGTACCTCTTAACTAAATCCTTACAAACCGGGATTTCAAATTCCGGATCTTCTGTTAATGATACACGAATCGTATCGCCGAGTCCATCTTCAAGCAATGTACCAATACCTACCGCACTCTTTATTCTTCCATCTTCTCCATCACCCGCTTCTGTTACACCAAGATGCAGCGGATAAATTTCATTAAACTCTTCAAACATTGTTTTAACCAATAAACGATACGCATGTACCATTACCTGCGGATTGCTGCTTTTCATACTCAACACGATGTTATGATAACTTTCAGCTCGTGCAATTCTTAAAAATTCCATTGCACTTTCCACCATACCAATTGGCGTATCGCCAAATCGGCTCATAATACGATCGCTTAAGGATCCATGATTAGTTCCAATGCGCATAGCGGTACCATATTCTTTACAAATTTTTACAAGTGGCGTAAAGCGATCACGGATCCGATCGATTTCTTCGGCATAATCTGAATCGGTATATTCAATCAGTTCAAACTTTTTCTTATCAACATAATTGCCGGGGTTTACTCTTACTTTTTCTACAATCCTTGCTGCAATTTCTGCCGCATTTGGGGTAAAATGAATATCGGCAACCAGCGGTGTATGGTAACCTCTTTTTATTAATTCATTTTTTATGTTCAATAAATTTTCAGCTTCATTTTTTGATGGGGCTGTAATCCGGACCAACTCCGAACCGGCTTCAATACATCGGATAGACTGTTCAACCGTTGCCAGGGTGTCCATCGTATCGGTAGTTGTCATCGTTTGTATACGAATGGGATGAAAATTACCGAGCAGCAGATTGCCAATTTTTACTTCTCTTGTTTTAAGTCGTTTATATGTTATTAATGATTCGCAGTACTGTTGCATGTTCTATTTGCAAATGTGCCAATATGCCAATTTGCTAATGCTGCAAATGTAGTTTATTGAAGTCAAGTTATAAACCTGCCGCTGTTTTGGACATGTAGTTAATTTCATTACAGCGATACCTTAGATTTGCCGGGTGAGAAGAAAAAAGAAAAATATCATACTCGAAAAAATTTTGGTAGAAGATTATGCTGCCGAAGGCAAAAGCCTTGCTCGGGTTGATGGCAAAGTTATTTTTATAGAACAAGCTGTACCCGGCGATGTAGTTGATGTGCGGTTAAGTAAAAGCAAAAAAGACTGGGCCGAAGGAAAAGCTATTCATATTCATGAATTTTCTGCCGATAGGGTAACCCCTTTTTGTTCACATTTTCTTATTTGTGGCGGATGCAAATGGCAAATGCTGCCATACAAAAAACAATTACAATACAAGCAGCAGCAGGTTAAAGATAATCTTCAGCGTATCGGGAAAATTGCCCTGCCAGAAATCCTTCCTGTACTGGGAGCTGATACTTCTGAGTATTATCGGAATAAACTGGAATATACATTTAGCAATAAACGTTTTTTATTGTCTGGTGAAGTAAAGGATGACACCATTTCAGCTGTTCAAAATGTGTTGGGATTTCATGCACCCGGTTTATTTGATAAAGTGGTGGATATAGAAACCTGTTACCTGATGGCAGAACCGAATAATGCCATACGGCTTGCGGTTAAAAAATTTGCTATAGAAAATAATTTCACCTTTTATGACATCCGCAACCATACGGGTTTACTAAGAACAATGCAACTGCGTATCTGTACAACCGGAGAAGTGATGGTGAATCTTGTTTTTGGGGAAGATGATAAAGATAAAAGGGAAATGCTTTTACGATTTTTAAAAAAAGAATTTCCCGACATCACCGCATTGCTTTACACCATCAATACAAAAATGAATGACAGCCTGTTTGGATTAGAGCCGGTTGTATATTCGGGCAAAGATCATGTGGTGGAGACGCTATCCACCGGAACGAATGGAGAATTTTTTAAATACATCATTGGACCAAAATCTTTTTTTCAAACGAATACCCGGCAAGCCGAAAAATTGTACCAGGCTACAAGAGAATTTGCTGAACTGACAGGGAATGAAACCGTATATGATTTATACTGCGGCACTGGCAGTATTGGAATTTTTGTAAGTAAACAGGCAAAAAAAATTATTGGTGTGGAGCTGGTTCAGGAAGCAATTGATGATGCAAAAAAGAATGCGGTTTTAAATGAGTTGACAAATACCTCTTTTTTTGCAGGAGACGTAATTGAAATTTGCAATGAAGATTTTTTTGCTGCACATGGAAAGCCTGATGTAATAATTACTGATCCGCCAAGGGTTGGGATGCATGAGAAATTGGTTAAAAAAATATTGGAAATGGAAGCACCGGTTGTTGTGTATGTAAGTTGCAACCCCGCTACACAGGCACGGGATTTAAATTTGCTTTCAGAAAAATATCAGGTAACTAAAATTCAGCCAGTGGACATGTTCCCGCATACCCATCATATAGAAAATGTGGTGCAGTTGAAATTGAAATGAAAAAAATTGAATTAAACAATAAGCCATCTTCTATTTTTATAGCTTGTTATGCAGAGCGGTTACTATCGGACTAATTTGAAATGAGTGAATCATAGTGAAGCATCTCACCGTCATATCGTTTGAGATACTTCACTCCGTTTTCCTATGTTAATAGGTTTCCTAAATTCTCCGTTCAGTATGACAAGACTCTAACGATTAAAAATTTTCAATTTTGAAGTAAGTAAACCAAAAACTCTTTTTCTCTTTTGCACTCTTAGCTTATTTTTACCGAATGAGTAATTTCCAATTTACCAGGCCAGATAATTTCCCCCCCATTGTAAAAAATTTAATAATCATAAATGTGCTGGTGTTTATAGCTCAAATGGCATTTGATAAAGAGTATCAGCTAACCGAAAAATTAGGTTTATGGCCTGTAGAATCGGAACATTTCAGACCTTATCAGATCGTAACCCACATGTTTACGCATGGCGGTATCAGCCATATACTTTTTAATATGTTTGGGTTATGGATGTTTGGAAAAATTCTTGAAAATGTATGGCAGGCAAAACGATTCTTATTCTTTTACCTGGCTTGCGGATTAGGTGCTGCACTCACACATATTGCAGTTGATTATTTTCATTATAAAGATTTATTTGCCTATACAGATTACTTAACAAGTGATGGGCAAGCCGATTTAGCATATCAGTTATTGCAAAGCAGAATAGGCCCTACCATTGGTGCATCGGGTGCGGTTATGGGAATTTTTGCAGCATTTGCTTACACATTTCCAAATACAGAATTGTATATCATGTTTATTCCTGTACCGGTCAAAGCAAAATGGGCGGTATTAGGATTGGTTGCAATCGATTTATTTGGAGGAATTGGTAAATTCAGCGGCGATAACGTTGCTCATTTTGCCCATCTTGGAGGTGCTGTAACCGGATTTATTATAGTTTATATCTGGAAAAAAACCAACCGAAGAACTTTATATTAATTTTTAATAAGCAATTAACGATGGGTGGTTAATAAAAAGCTTCTAACAATTTTAAATTTGCAATACAATGGGTATTTACGATCGAGATTATAATTCTGAGTATGACAATTTTGTAAAGCGAAAAAATATTTTCGATATTAAGGGCAACTCCTTATTTATTCTTATTGCCATCAACCTGCTTTTGTTTGTCGGTTTACAGATGATGAACCTTGTATATTTTTTTGTAAATGGAAAAGATACCGGCGGTATCCTGTTCAATGATCAGGTAATGAATTTATTTGTTTTGCCAGCCGATGGGAATAAATTATTATTCAAACCATGGACGTTGATCACTTTTCAATTTACCCATTTTGGTTTGTGGCATATTTTTTCAAACATGCTATGGCTTTGGGCTTTTGGTTCCATCTTAAAAGATTTGAGTGGCGACAAACATATCGTTCCGGTTTATATATACGGTGGTTTGGCGGGTGCATTATTTTTTATTCTTTCGTATAATCTGTTTCCAGTTTTTCAAAGCAGCGTACCTTATTCCAGTTTGATGGGAGCTTCTGCAGGGGCAATGGCTATAGCAGTTGCGGCTACTACTTTATCACCGGGTTACAGAATTTATCCGATGCTTCGAGGTGGAATTCCGCTATGGATACTTACCGGTTTATATTTAATTATTGATTTGGCAACTATACCCAATAGCAATCCCGGTGGCCGCATATCTCATCTTGCCGGGGCATTGATGGGTTTTGTGTTTGTTTTATTTTTAAAAAAGAATAAAAATATAGGAAGTTGGATAACTATTTTTTTAGATTGGGTGAATAATCTATTCAATCCTAATAAGCCGAAGCGGGGTAAAGTAATAAAGAGTGAACTGTTTTATAAATCGAAAGGAGAACCGTATAAAAAAACACCCAATCTTACACAACAAAGGGTTGATATCATTCTCGATAAAATAAATCATAAAGGCTATAGCTCTCTTACCGAAGAAGAAAAAGAGTTGTTGAAAAAAGCGGGGGAAGAGCTTTAGCGGAATTCGGAATTGAGATATTGGGAGTTAGGCTTTATGGTTTGGAGATTGCTTAATAGTTTATTGCAAATTTTTTAATTTCATATTTTTCAAAGAACCCGATAAAAAAACTGTTGAACAACAAATGATAATTCATATTTCGAAATTTTAAATAGTGTGTAGCCTGCGCTTTCCTAAATCCTAATACCAAATTCCCAATTACTGTCATTGATTGCTGATTGATTCGTAAATTGCGTTAATGCCCAGCCGCTTCCGACTTTTCACCAAACGAATTTTTATTTACTCCCATATTTTTGTGGTGTTTTTATTTCTATTATCCTGTTTCGTGCCATTTCTAAACCCGCAAAAATGGTGGTGGATTACATTTTTGGGCTTAGGTTTTCCGATATTACTTGCACTTGTTATTTTATTTCTTTTTTTCTGGCTGGTTATCAAACCACGTTTTGCTCTGATTAGTGTGATAGCATTAGTATTTGCTTTTAAAAACATTCTTGTTTTTTTTGCATTTAACAAACCCGGCTCGTTTAATTATAAAAAAGAACCGGGCAACATAAGAATTGTAAGTTGGAATGTGGCAAGATTTGTTGAAATGAAACGGAATAATAATAAAGGAAGCCAGGCAAGATTGAAGATGATGGAGCTAATAAAGCAACAGGATGCGGACTTGCTATGTTTTCAGGAATTTTTTCATTCAAATGATTCAGCATGGTATCAAAATATAAATTACATCAGCGAGAATTATAATTATCCATATTGGTTTTATTCGCATGATGTGGATGGCGACCAGCATTATACCGGCACAATTATCTTTTCCCGCTATAAAATTCTGGACAGCGGTCTTGTTCGTTATCCACGACCAACGCTGCCTGAAGCATTGATGCATGTGGATATAAAAATTAATGATGATGCCGTTCGTGTGTTCAGTACACATCTGCAATCCTTGCAGTTTGGAAAAGATGAATATGCGAAAATTGATGAAGTTAAAAAAGTTGGCGACAGTTTATTTGATAATTCAAAAACGATTTTATCCAAACTGAAACATAGCGCCGCCTTGCGTAGCATACAAGCTGATTTAGTCAGGCAATTAATGAATGACAGTCCATACCCTGTTTTATTTGCCGGCGATTTGAATGATGTGCCCAACAGCTACACCTACTTTACCGTGAAGGAAGATATGCAGGATTCTTTTTTAAAAAAAGGATTTGGTGTCGGCAGAACATTCAGTGGACTTTTTCCAACGCTGCGTATAGATTATATTTTTGCAGACGAAAATTTTAAAGTGCTGCAGTTTAACAGACCAGTAAAAAAATTAAGCGACCATTATCTGTTGGTAGCCGATTTACAATTAAAGAAATAGAGTGGATTGTTTTATTTTTGAAAACTTATGAGCCAGCTTAAATTATACAATACCTTATCAAGACAGAAGGAATTATTTGAACCCATTTTACCCAATCATATCGGGTTATATGTTTGTGGCCCTACCGTGTATAGTGATGTGCACCTGGGTAACTGTCGCACTTTTATTTCTTTTGATATCATCTACCGGTATTTAATATATCTCGGGTATAAAGTTCGCTATGTACGAAATATTACAGATGCCGGACATTTAGAAGGAGACCGTGATGAAGGCGATGATAAATTTTCTAAAAAAGCAAGATTGGAACAGCTGGAGCCAATGGAAATTGTGCAACGCTACACCGTCGGTTTTCATAAAGTGATGGAGCTTTTTAATACACTGCCTCCAACAATAGAGCCCACAGCTACGGGTCATATTTCCGAACAAATCAAGATGGCACAACAGCTAATTGATAATGGTTATGCGTATGTAGTAGATGGCACAGTTTATTTTGATGTAGAAAAGTATAGTAAAGAAAAACCATACGGCATACTCACCAACCGGAAACTGGAAGATCTGCTGGAAGGAACAAGAGAGTTGGGTGGACAGGATGAAAAAAGAGGACGGCTCGATTTTGCACTTTGGATAAAAGCAGGACCCGATCATTTAATGCAATGGCCATCGCCATGGGGTATGGGTTTTCCGGGTTGGCATATCGAATGCTCGGCAATGAGTGAAAAATATTTAGGAAAACAATTTGATATACATGGTGGCGGAATGGATTTAGCAGCTACTCATCATACAAATGAAATTGCTCAATCACAGGCATGCTATAAAACATCACCGGTTCGCTACTGGATGCATACCAATATGCTTACGGTAAACGGAGTGCGGATGAGTAAGAGTGCCGGCAATGGTTTTTTACCTGAAGAATTATTTACCGGGTCGCACCCATTGCTGGAAAAAGCATACTCACCAATGAATGTCCGATTCTTTATGTTGCAAACTCATTATCGCAGTACACTTGATTTTAGTAATGAAGCATTGCAGGCAGCAGAAAAAGGATTAAAGCGATTGTGGGATGCTTATGAAGCGTTGATTGCATTTACTCCTGTCACACAGCAACCGGCATCCGATAACCGGATTGATACTGAGCTTGATTCAAAAGTATTGAAGTTGGTAAATGAGTTTGACGAACATATGAATGATGATTTTAATACCGCCAGGGTATTGGCAAGTATGTTTGAATTGGTGCCGGTTATTAATTCTTTAAAAGATAAAACGATTGCCCTGTCAGCCCTATCAGAAGAAACTTTGAAATTGATGCAAACTAAATTTAAGAATTACCTGGAAGATGTGTTTGGATTAAAATCGGCCACCGAAGCCGATATTAAAAAAATGAAAGGTGTGATGGAGCTGCTGATTGATATTCGTAAAGAAGCGAAAAATAAAAAAGATTTTGCCACCAGCGATAAAATAAGAAACCAGTTAACTCAACTCGGTATTAATTTGAAAGATGAAAAGGGTGGGGAGATGAGTTGGTCAATTGAAGCCCCCTAAATCCCCCGAAGGGGGACTTTAGAGTCCTATAAATTAAATATTCGTTGTGTAAAAGATAATACTGAGAAAGCCTCTTCAAAATTTAAATCACTATCATCTATTATCTAATATAATTATATGCACTACGTTCAGCATCTTTCAAAAGATAAAAAATTAAAAAAATTAATTCAACATCATGGTCATTTTAAGTTGAAGAAGCAAAAGGATCTTTGTCTTTATCTCTGTCACTCTATCATAAGCCAGCAGCTTTCTACTAAAGTTGCCAGTGTGATTCAGCAACGCTTTCTTAATTTATATGATGACTTGCCAACTCCGCAACATATCATAGATACACCTTTTGAAAAACTGAGTGGCGTGGGAATGAGTAATGCCAAAGCAAACTATGTACAAAATGTAGCCAGGTTTGAAATGGAATTTGGTATGCATCATACCAAGCTGCACAAAATGAGTAATGATGAAGTGATTGAATATTTAACCCAGATAAAAGGTGTGGGCCGCTGGACAACTGAAATGCTATTGATGTTTGCCCTCTGCCGCGAAGATGTATTTGCCATTGATGATCTCGGTATCCGCAACGCAATGCTTCGTTTATATGAGATAAAAACAAAAGACAAGAAGAAGCAGAATAAAGAACTGCTTCGCATTTCTGAAAGCTGGAGCCCCTACCGCACTTATGCCTGTATGTATATGTGGCGTTCGCTGGATAATCCACAGGCGGGGAAAAAAGCTACAAAGAAGAAAAAAATGACTTAGCATTTTAAATAATTCATGTTAGCAACAATGCTGAATATTTAAAATAGTATTATCTTGAAATTAATTGGTTGAAAAGTAATATTTAATATCAATTGCTATGTCATCTCAATTTGTAAACTCTTCTATCATTCAAAACTGGGTTACTGAAAATTTGAACATTCAAAAAGTAGAGCAAAATCTGTTGGCTCTTGGTTATGATGAACAAACAAGAGATGCTTATCTGCTTGAATACAGAAAAATAAAAAATGCTAAAAAACAATTTAAAGGGTTTATCTATTTGGGAGTTGGAGCGTTTCTGGGTTTTTTAAGTTGTGTTTTAACTTTGATTAATCCTGTTCCAGAACTTTACAATTGGATACTTTTTGGTCTTACTTCAATTTCTATTCTGATAATATGTTTGGGGTTGTATAATATTTTTGAATAATATGCTTCGAATTCAGAGACAAAGTCAATCAGAATTATTGTAGCTGAAAATTACAATGTCAAGCCACAATGTTGGCAATATTTTTTGTAGGACAATATTTAATCAATTGAATAGTAAATGCTGATTAATAAAGGGTTTCTTCAGAGATCATTCTCAATTGTGTTATTCATTAATGTTTTTGGCTTATATAAAGGACATTGGTAGCTTCAGATCTGGCTACAGCTATATCAAGAAAACCATCTTTGTTAAAATCACCCAATGCCATTCCATAAACGCTTCCTTTACCGTCTCCAATTTTTACATCTGCAAATTTTAATTCACTTCCAACATTGAAAAATGCAGTTGTCTTTGACTCAACATATCCAACTACTATATCAGGCTTTTTGTCATTATTAAGATCACCAATAACAATTGAGTAGGGAACCAGTTTTTCACCAAAAGATATTGGAGCACTTAAACCACCTTTTTTATCATTTACGTAAATAAAAGTTCCGTTTTGTTCATCACCGACCACTAAATCTATAAATCCATCGTTGTTCAAATCAGCTGCTGCGGCAGTACGAGCATTATTTTTAGCGGGGCCAAATGGTTTTGTATTAGTAAAGTTTGCTTTTCCATCATTATAAAAAATAAGACTCTGTCCGCCGTCACGATGCGGAACCGCTAAATCAACAAATCCATCATTATTGAAATCGGCGGGAACGATCGTTGTAGCAGATTCAGAAGAGATAACCCTGGTTTCTTGAGCAGGAAATTTGCCAAACCCATCGTTAATACAATAATATGAAGGTCCTTGTCGGTTTGCAGCAATAATATCAGGTTTCCCGTCATTGTTAAGGTCTGCAACTGCAGCGTTGCGGGTATTCCATTTCGGATCACCCCAAGTTTGAGATTGGCTAAAAGAACCTTTTCCATTATTCATGTAGATAATCTTCTCATCTGGCTTATCGTTACTTACTACAATATCAAAGTCTCCATCTTTATCCAAATCTGCTAAAACTGTTGAATAAGTCCTATCCGGTTTAGTTCCCAAATCTATTACGTAGGAAAATTCTCCTTTTCCGTTGTTGAATAAAATTTTATTAAAAAGTGGCCAATGTCTTCCTTTTGCAAGAACAATATCAAGGTCTCCGTCATTGTCTAAATCTGCAAAACTTGCATTTGCAGATGTTTCAGCTTTGTTATCTAAAACAATCACTGAGTCAAAACGCCTCAACTCTGTTTGTATGTCGTTTTCAGATAAATCATCATTACGCAGCTTATTGGTTTGCGAAAAGGGTAAAGCCAAAAATAAACACAGCCCTAATGATACCGGTACAAATTTTTTCATTAATAAATTATCCAATAGAAAATGGAACATATGATACACATAAAATATTTCACAGAAGTACATAAAAGCAGACTCGTATTCCGAATGAGTGAAAATTCAATCTGATTTATTTATCAGCAATTATTTTCTTAAATAATCATCCGTTTTATCCAACCAATCCTGGCGGGGCGGAGACCAGGTATCAATTTCTTCCACATCTCCAATCATCAATGCTTCATGTGGCAGGTTGGATGGAATAACAATTACATCTCCCGGAAATAAATCCATCGTTTGTTCTTTATTTTCTCCAAACCAAAAACGCATTTTTCCGGAAACCAACTGTGTTACCTGTTCGTGTATATGGCTGTGCAACGGCACTAAAAATCCATCTTTAAATTTCATTTTTGCAATCATCAGTTTTTCTCCCCAAATAATTTTCCTGTGCATAGATGGAGTTACTTCTTCTGTTGGAACAGTATCCCAATTCAATTTATTTATCATGACCAGTGGATTGGTTTTAATTCATTCATTTTATATAAGGCACACCCTTTAGATATCCAATCGAAATAAGAAACTCGTCTGCCTTGCGTAATGTTGCAAAATAATCGGGGTTATCACCTTTTCGATAATTGAAGAAGGCGTGTGGTCGGCCTTCATATGCCACAACTTCACAGCGATTACTCTCTTTCTTCATTGCCTCACAAAAGCGGGTGACTTGCCCGAATGGCACAGATGAATCCGCAGTACCATGAAATATAATTGTTGGTGGCACATTTTTTTTCATGTGGTGTATCGGGGAAATTTCAATTGCCTTCTTGCTCCAGTCACGACTCTGATCTTCCGGTACACTTTTCAGTTCCACTATTTCAGGCATATCCAGTACAGGGTTGAAAAGTACCAATGCATTTGGAATCGAACTGATTTGTAAATTCTCATTTTTCTCATCAAAACTTTCAAATAAAGCAGTACTTGCTGCAAGATGGCCACCGGCACTTCCGCCAGATGCTGCGATACGTTTTTCATCAATGCCCAATTCAACAGCATGAGTTCTTAACCAGCGGATAGCTGATTTTGCATCCGCCACACATTCAAAGGGAGTAACTCCATGACGGGATCTGACCCGGTAATCAGCAACCACAGCTATCATTCCACGTTCTGCTAAATATGTGCTATGTGTGACAAATTGATTAACACCTCCATGATTCCAGCCCCCACCAAAGAAAAAGATTATTGCAGGTAAACTTGTACTGTCTTTGTGTTGGGATGGATAGAAAATATGCAGCATCAACTTTATATCGCCGATAGTTTTATAAACTTTCGATTCAGCTCCAGGTATTGATGTGGGTTGAGGTGCCGGTGATTGTGAATAAACCAAACCCGAGAAAGTGGTTATCACTGCCAGCATTAATAACCGAATGCTCTTATTGTTCATAATAATTTTTTTAAGCGATTTTATACTTCATCAAAAGGGCTTGCTCACATTCTCCTTAGGTTTTAATTTTAATTTTTCCTGTTGTGATATTCCTTCGGTAATCCATTTTTCAGCAGACTTGCCAAGCAGGTAATGATCAAAATATTCTTTTTGTCTTTTCTGGTAGTCAATCTGGTTTTCTTTTTTAGCAAGGCCATGATTTTCGTCAGCATATACCAGCATGATATGCGGTTTCTGCATCCGGCGCATGGTACTGTACATTTCTATACCCTGGTGCCAGTCCACTGCTCCGTCTTTATCACCAAAAGCAACGAGTAACGGAGTTTTTATATTGGCTGCATTGTACATTGGTGAGTTACGCATATGATCTTCCATTCTTTCATACCACGGGCCATCAAAACGTCCCTGGCTGGTTTCAAATATTTTTGCATCGGGTGTGCCGGAGTTCCAGTAAATGGAATTGGACATACTGATAAGATTAGTAAGCGGAGCACCGGCAACGGCTGCTTTAAAAAGATTTGTTTGTGAAATAATGAACGACGTTTGATAAGCTCCCCAGCTATGCCCCATCAAACCTACTTTCTCTTTATCAATCATTCCGGTTTTCAAAACTTCTTCAACAGCAGGTACAACGCAGTTCACTGCGCTTATGCCGGGATCATTTATATCATAAACAATATCCGGGCGGAAAACAAAATATCCGTTCGTTGTAAAATTAGTTGTGTTGTATGATCCACGCTGATTGGGGTTAACATATGAATGCACCGTATTGGAAAGTGTTTCATAAATATACACAAGCATCGGGTACTGCTTACCCGGTTCATAATTTGCAGGATAGAATAATGCACCCTGCATTTTCTTACCGTTTTTATTGGTATAACTTACCAGTTCACTTTTGCCCCAGTTATAATCTTTCTGCTGTGGGTTAGTGGCCACCACTTGTTTTGTATCAGAAAAATTATCTGTTACAAATAAAGAGGGCGGTTTATCATAATCCTGTTTTACAAAACTGAAACTGTTTGCATCTTTTGCTTTTACCAAACGGTTAACCTGTGCATCTTCAAAAATCAGTTTATCCACTTTTCCTTTTTCGTATTTTGAATAACCGAATTTTTTTGTTTTATCACCGTACGTACCAAAGTAAATCGGTTTGCTGTCGTCAAGATAGGTTTCTTCAAAATCGAGACGTGTTACCCTGTGAACTGTTTCATCTTTTTCACCTTCGGTTAGTTTTCTTGCACCTTTTCCATCGGGTTTAACGGCCCATACATTGTATTCATCGTACAGCAATATTTCTTTATCACCTTTAATCCAGCCACCCATACCTACTGCGGGTCTGCTTGCCGGATGATCGTCACGGGTATTCCAGAAATCAGTTTTAATGTTTTGTGTCAGGTTTATATTTTGCCCGGTAGAAATATTATACGTCCACCAATGTTTGTCTTTAAAGTATGCCAGCCATTTTCCATCGGGTGATGTTCGCGGAAAAGTATT
>JANOFP010000345.1:0-2281 GCA_031413675.1 Bacteroidota bacterium | reverse complement strand
GGCAATGAGATTACTCTTTCGGTTAACCAATCCGTAACCGGCAATGAACAATTTTGTTGCGCAAAAGATTCAAACATTTTTTGCTTATGCCCGGCCACCGGATAGTAAATCATTGCAGGAATATTTTGCTTCGCTAAAAATTCCTTGAGACCGTTTCTGTAAGCCACTACATCTTTTACTTCAACTAATAGAATTGTGTATTGATGAAAAACATGATTGCCATACTTAGCTCTGAAAGGTGTTTTAATTTTACTACATGCTGAAAAAGCTGCATCATAATGATCTGCTACTTTTCTTCTTTCGACTATATATTCATCCAGGTGTTTCAATTTAATATTAAGCACTGCCGCTTGTATAGAATCTAACCGGCTATTACAACCCACTACATCATGATAATACTGTCTGCTCTGTCCGTGATTTGCAATCATTTTCATTTTCGCAGCCAATTCATCATCATTGGTGAAAATGGCACCGCCATCCCCAAAGCCTCCCAAATTTTTTGAAGGATAAAAAGAAGTAGTACCTATATGCCCAATTGATCCGGTTTTCTTTTTTGTACCATCACTAAAAATATAATCGCTTCCGATTGCCTGGGCATTATCTTCAATTACAAACAAATTAAATTCTTTAGCAATCTCCATTATTTCTTCCATAGGTGCAGCCTGACCATATAAATGAACTGGCACAATTGCTTTTGTCTTTGATGTTATCACTTTTCGAATAGATTCAGGACTGATGCAAAAAGTTTTTTTATCGACTTCTGCAAAAACAGGAGTGAGCCTGAGCAAAGCAATTACTTCCGTTGTAGCGATATATGTAAATGAAGGGGTAATTACTTCGTCGCCGGGTTGCAGGCCTAGTGCCATCATCGCAATCTGCAAAGCATCCGTTCCATTTGCACAGGGAATGGTATGTTTTACACCCATATATTCAGATAAAGCCGAAGAAAATTCATGCACAACTTTTCCATTAATAAATGCAGTGCTATCCATTACATCAATAACAGCTTTGTCAATTTCAGTTTTTATTTTTTGATACTGGGTCTTTGTATCTACCATTTGTATTGGGCGCATCTGATGTTGTTGATATTTAAAGTGCCGCAAAAATAGTAAAATACAGGTAGTTTACCCGTTTGCTTTTACATTTGCCAATATTAAAATTGCCTGATTGTATATCATACTCTATAATATTTTTTTATTCCTGTACAGGGCAAGCGCATCGGTGTATTCATTGTTCAATGAAAAGGCAAACAAATGGGTAAATGGAAGAAAAAATATTTTTGAAAAACTAGGAGCTGCTATTTCGAAGGATGACAAAGTTGTATGGATGCACTGCGCTTCGCTTGGAGAATTTGAACAAGGTCGTCCGGTTTTAGAAAGATTAAAAAAAGATTTTCCGAATTACAAATACCTGATTACTTTTTTTTCCCCTTCGGGTTATGAGGTACAAAAAAATTACAAAAATGCAGATTGGGTATTTTATTTACCGATAGATGGTGCAGCTAATGCCCGGCGATTTTTAGAAATTGTTCATCCCTCTCTTGTCATTTTTGTAAAATATGAATTCTGGTATTATTATCTTAAAAAAATTAAATACCGGAAAATTCCACTTTTATTAATCTCTGCAGTTTTTAGTAAAGAAATGCCATCCTTTAAATGGATTAGATCTTTTCAAATAAAAATGCTTTCGAGATTCGAGCATATTTTTTTACAAAATGAAAGTTCGGCAAAACTGCTTGATCAAATGAACCTTGTAAAAAATTATTCTATAGCAGGCGACACCCGTTTTGACCGTGTACTGGAAATAGCTGAAAATTTTCAACCAATCGATGCAATTGAAAAATTTTGTACCGGTAAAAAAGTTTTTGTAGCAGGTAGTACCTGGATTAAAGATGAATCAGTCATCTGTAAAATAGCTGAGACATTAATAAAGAATGATATAAAATTGATTATCGCACCACATGAAATAAATGAAAACCGTTTAACCGGGATAAAAAAACTTTTTCCTGATTCAATTCTATACTCAGCATTTCTTAAAGACTCCTCTTCTTTTGAAGGACAAGGCTCAGAATCTACTACATGTCTCATAATCGATAATTACGGCATGCTCTCAAACCTTTATCATTATGCCTATTTATGTTTTGTCGGCGGTGGCTTTACTTCGAATGGGGTACATAATGTAACTGAAGCCGCTGTATTTGGAAAGCCGGTAATCAGTGGACCCTGTATTTCAAAATACCCGGAAGCTGTTGATTTAGTAAATAAAAAAGGAGGTTTTGTTG
>JANOFP010000344.1:0-6585 GCA_031413675.1 Bacteroidota bacterium | reverse complement strand
AGCAAAAGCGCAACAAAATGCAGCAATCATGGCTGTGCTGGGTTTTCCAATTATCATTCCACAGTTAATTTTATTGATGCAGCTTTCTAAAGCGGCATTTGCGCCATTGCTTACAATTTCTACCACTACCGTTTTATTGTTGGTTGCTATGGATGCAATGGTAATACTGCTGGCTGTTATCTTGTTTCCCTTTTTATGGAAAGACTGAGGGATATTGCAAATTGAAAATTTAAAATTTCAAATCGATCTTTCTGAATTCAAGTATTTAGTAACATCTTCAAAAAAGATTGTTCAGCTCATTTTGCAATTTTAAATTTTCAATTTGCAATCTTCTTCCCTTATTTTTGCCCCACTTTATTCGTCACTGCCCTTCATTGGGTTTTGCCTCCAATGACCGAACAAAAAAACTATATGTATAAATCGTGGTGGAAGATTACCGGTGTAATCTTATTGGTTTATACTGTTATTGCCGGACTACTGTTAGACGTACCGAGGCTTCCGGCACTTCAGGAAACAATCCGAAATCTTTATTTTCATGTTTGTATGTGGATGGCGATGATGATTGTTTTTACCATCTCCGTTGTTAATGCAATTTATTATCTGCGTACATTCAATTTGAAATATGATATCGCAGCAAGACATTATGCAGCAGTTGGAATTGTCTTGGGCTTATTGGGTTATTCCACCGGAATAATCTGGATGAGTTATACCTGGGCCGATGCAAATAATCCTGCCTCTGCATCTTTTAATGCCATTGCTCGTGAACCAAAACTAATCGGTGCAGCCATAGCATTACTTGTCTATTTTGCTTATATGATTTTACGGGATAGTATCCAGGATATGGACAAAAAAGCAAGAATCAGTTCTGTTTACAACATTTTTGCATTCGCAATGTTATTTCCAAGTATTTGGATAATGCCAAGAATTTTACCAAGCTTGCATCCCGGACAGGAAGGTAATCCTGCATTAAACGTGAAAGATGATATTGATGGTTCGATGCGAATGGTTTTTTACCCGGCTGTTATAGGCTGGACATTATTAAGTATATGGATTGCAACATTAAAAATCAGATTGAGTTTATGGAAAGAAAAAAAGTTGATGGCATGAAAAAATTAAACTATTTTTTACTGGCAATATTTGTTTTCTGTTTCCATATGATAGCAGGAGCCCAGGGAGATCCATCCAAAGTACAGATGGCAGATTCGATGAGAAGTAATGGAAAAATATATGTAGTAATTGCTGTAATCCTAACTATTTTAATCGGACTCGTATTGTATATTGTGCGGCTTGATAAAAAAATAAGCAGATTGGAAAAAGAAAAATAAAATTGCTATCGGTAGTTTTATTTTTTTGAATTAAAAAATAACAAACCTTAGTTCCAGATAAAAAGTTTGATTCGAGTCTAAATAAAAATTGTTTCTTTAGAGTAGCAGAACACAAATATTAAAAACAAAAACTCATGTCAACAACTAATTACAGTTTTTTTGGCGCCGTTGAAAAAAGTTTCGACAAAGCTGCAAAATTTACAAAATGGGATGGTGGTACACTTGAACAGATTAAACAATGCAATTCGGTTTACCGGATGCACTTTCCTGTAAAGATTGGCGATAAAATAGAAGTGATAAAAGCATATCGGGTACAGCATAGTCATCATAAATCACCGTGCAAAGGCGGTATTCGTTTTTCAATGGCAGTTAACCTGGATGAAGTAATGGCATTGGCTGCATTGATGACTTATAAATGTGCAATTGTAAATGTTCCGTTTGGTGGTGCAAAAGGCGGTATCACGATTGATCCAAAAAAATATACGGTGTACGATTTGGAAAAAATTACCCGTCGCTATACTGCAGAGTTAATTAAGAAAAACTTTATAGGTCCCGGTATTGATGTGCCTGCTCCTGATTATGGAACCGGTGAAAGAGAAATGGCTTGGATACTGGACACCTACACTTCAATGCGCCCCGGTGAAATAGATGCAGCAGGTTGTGTAACTGGAAAACCCGTAACACAGGGTGGTGTTCGTGGCCGTCGCGAAGCAACAGGTTTGGGTGTGTTTTATGGCATACGTGAGGTTTGTAATATGCCCGATATAATGAAGAAACTCGGATTGAGTACGGGTGTGGAAGGTAAAAGAGTTATTGTACAGGGATTGGGAAATGTGGGTTTTCATGCCGCCAAATTTTTTCGTGAGGGAGGTGCCAAAGTTATTTGCATTGCAGAACATGATGGAGCTGTTTTCAGTGAACAAGGAATCAACGAAGAAGATTTATTTAATTATAAAAAGAAAACCGGACATGTAAAAGATTTTCCTGGCGCAAAAAATATTGCAAGCAGTAATGAAGCATTGGAATTGGATTGTGATATTTTAATTCCTGCTGCATTGGAAAATGTGATAGATGGAGAAAATGCCCCAAGAATAAAAGCAAAGATTATTGGAGAGGGTGCAAATGGGCCATTGACGCCAGAAGCCGATGAAGAGTTTATTAAGAAGGGTGTTTTAGTAGTGCCGGATATGTACCTGAATGCAGGAGGTGTAACTGTGAGTTATTTTGAGTGGTTGAAAAATCTGAGCCATGTGCGGTATGGCAGAATGGAAAAACGATTTACTGAAAATATGAATGCACATATTCTCGGGCAAATGGAAAGTATGACGGGTAAAAAAGTAGATGATCATGAAAGAGAGTTTATCATGCATGGTGCTGATGAAGTGGATTTGGTATATAGCGGACTTGAAGAAACAATGATAGCTGCCACACACGAAATAATGAATTGCTGGAAAAGTAATCCTGAAATACCGGATATGCGTACTGCAGCTTATGTGGTTGCAATTAATAAAGTAGCTACGAGCTATGCAGAGTTGGGAATTTTTCCATAAGAATAGTATTACCTCCATATTAATAAAAATCCCGTTAGATATAAAGCTAACGGGATTTTTATTTAAATGATTTCTTTAAAATGGCTTCGGAGCTTTTTTCAATTCATATTTCTGTTCGTATCTGTCGTTCAATTGTTTTTGTTTATCGTCAAGGTTTATTTTTCTGCCTTGTATAAATGCATCGGTTACGTTATTTGTACGCATATCCAGTATATCACCAGAACTGATTATGAAATTTGCTTCTTTGCCAACTTCAATACTTCCTGTTTTATCTGCAACGCCCATTATTTTTGCAGCGTTTAATGTTATAGCAGCTAATGCCTGTTCCTTTGTTAATCCATAAGTGGCAGCAGTACCTGCGTTAAACATAATATTACGACCACGGGTTTGCGGGTCATCGTCTGAGATAGAAAATAACACTCCAGCTTTTTGCAAAGCCGCAGCAGATTTGTAAGGTTGATCAATATCATCATCGGAGCTGGTTGGCATACTATGCATCTGATTAAGAATTACAGAAACATTATGTTGTTTTAAAAGGTCTGCAATCTGGTAGCTTTCACTGCCACCAACAATTACCAAATCAAATCCAAATTCTTTTACAAAATCCAATGATACCAGCATTTGTTTTACGGTATTGCCATGCACATAGAATTTTTGTTTTTTTGCAAATAAATTTTTTAAGGATTCAAATTTTAAATTCGTCTCATCATGTGCAGGTGAAGCCAGGTATGCTTTTGCTTCTTTAAAAAACATTTTCAATTTCTCAATTTGTTCAAAGCCTTCTTTTACCGGATCAGATTGTGTGCCTGCATTTGGGCCACCGGGGCCGCCACCAAATCTTCCAAAACTTGGACGGGGCATCAATGTTGGCATATATAAATGCATACCACCATCAGCCTGCACAGCGGCATCTTCCCAATTCCATGCATCCAGTTGTACAACTGATGATGAACCTGCAAGAAAACTTCCCTGCGGTACAATATTCGCCATCAATATTCCATTTGAACGTAACGTATTAATAACTTTTGAATCGGTATTGTATGCAACCAATGACCTTATATTGGGATTCAAATCACCAATTTCCCTGACATCACTTGAAGCTTTTACTGCAGAAATTTCAACCAATCCAAGATTACTTGTGGGTAAAATAATGCCGGGATAAATATGTTTTCCTTTTGCATCTATTACTTCAGCACCCGAGGGAGCAGTTATGTTTTTCCCCACAGCTGAAATTTTTCCATCAACGATTACGATTGTTGCATTCTCCATTACTTCACCATTGCCCGTATGAATCGTGGCATTGCTTACTACAATCGGAGTTTTTTGTTTTGCGGCTGGCAGAACATTCGATTGTGAATTTGCAATCATCACTCCGCCGAAAATTACAGAAAGAAATATTTTTCTCATGTCAATTAATTTTGATTGTTATTAATTTCCTCAGCATCTATTATAAGTAACCCATGACTATGTCCATGATCGATGCAGGTATGCATAATCTGGTATGAAGGCTGGGCAGGAATTGTTGGTGTACCAGTTCTTTTTTCACCGTTTAGCTTTTTAACCAATCGACTTCTTTCACTATCGATTTGTTTTTGCATTTCCGAATCCTTCTCCCGGTCAAAATAAATTATACCATCAACAATTGTATAAATTGATTTAGCATAAATACTTAATGGATTATCTGACCATAATACCAGATCCGCATCTTTACCAACTTTCAGACTTCCTACTCTGTCTGCTACATGTAGCATAATTGCAGGATTCAATGTTACCATTTTCAAGGCTTCTTCTTCCGTAACGCCACCATACTTTACAATCTTACCTGCTTCATGATTTAAACGCCGTGCCATTTCTGCATCATCAGAATTAATAGCAACTACCAACCCTACTTTATGCATGATAGCCGCATTGTAAGGAATAGCATCTTCTACTTCCATTTTATAAGCCCACCAGTCAGAGAAGGTGGATACATTAGAACCATGTGCCTTCATTTTATCTGCCACTTTATATCCTTCCAGTATATGGGTAAATGTATTTACAGTATATCCCATTTTTTCCGCCACTTCCATTGCTCCATTTATTTCACTCTGCACATAAGAGTGACAAGTAATGAAACGCTTTTTTTCTAAAATTTCAACCAACGCATCTAACTCCAAATCGCGGCGTGGAGAAAATAAACCGGCTATTGATTTTTTTTCTTTGATTAATTTTTCTTTTGCATCGTTAAATGATTTCCACTCTTTCTGATAATCTTTTGCACGGGTAAATGCATCCATCAGCACCTGCTCCACTCCCATTCTTGTATCAGGATAGCGGTTATTGCCTCCTGGAAGATTAAAATTGGAACGCTTTACATTTTCACCCAATGCAAATTTTATCTGACCGGACCAGTTTTTAAATTTCAAATCATCATCATTGGCACCCCAGCGTAATTTTATTAATTGTGTTTGTCCACCAATAACATTTGCAGAACCATGAAGAATATGTGATGAAGTAACGCCACCGCTTAACTGTCGGTAAATATTTATATCATCCGGATTTAAGTTATCAGCAATTCTTACTTCGGATGTTACTGACTGAGCACCTTCGTTAATAGATGCAGCCGCTATATGCGAATGTTCATCTATCACACCCGGTGAAATATGTTTTCCTGTTCCATCTATAACCCGTGCAGAGGGGTCAGTTAAGTTTTTACCTACACCAGCAATTTTTCCGTTTTTAATTAATACATCTGCATTTTGAAGAATACCTTCCTTTTCATTGGTCCAAACGGTTGCATTTTTAATTAAAATCGTTTCCTGCTTTGGCTGATTAGTTTCTTCCCAACCGAAAGGCAGCGAAGGGTAAGTAATTTTTCCTGTAACGGGTGCTGCTTTTTTTACTACACTATCAGTTTTTACTTCGGCTGCTTTTATAAAAGTTGCAGTCCATGTCATTGAATTACCCATTGAATCAACACCGGTTCCATTCCATTCTGTACCATTGCTTATACCACTTAGTCTTGTTGCAGTTGCCGGCAATGTTACTTCAGCTCCACCTCCAAAACCTCTTGGTAATCCACCTCCCCCTCCAACGGGTCTTGGCACATCAGAAGGTATGCCAGCAGGCCTTTGTCTTCTTTGCATCGGAGCATAGGAAAGTTTCACTTGCTTACCATCGAAACTAAATTTTGTATTTAAAGTATCTTTTGCAGACATAACAACCGAGCTAGGGCTCTTTACATCCAATGTATAATTTTCAGTAGCACCATCTTTATTAATTGTAAGATTATAAATACCTGCTACATTAATTTCATCTTTTACATTGTACTTAATACCCTGAATGTAATTGTAAAGAATATTTGTCTTCTCACTAAAGATGGGTCCGTTTGTAATTAAAAAATTTGCAAATTTCCCGGCATCAAGACTTCCAACTTTATCATAAATACCCAGAGTAGTTGCCGGAGTTTTAGTTAAAGCTTCCATTGCTTTTGTTTCTGATAATCCATATTCCATTGCCTTCCGAAGATTTGCCCAGAAAGTATTTACAGCACGCAAATCAGAAGCAGTTAAACAAAATGGAATACCTGATTTTTCAAATGCCGCAGGATTAGTTGGAGCCATTTCCCAATGCTTCATATCTTCTAATGAAACAAATCTTGCGTCATTGGGGTCTTCCACATCCTGAGCCTGAGGATAATTCAGCGGTACAATAAAGGTTGCGTTTGTTGC
>JANOFP010000343.1:0-7309 GCA_031413675.1 Bacteroidota bacterium | reverse complement strand
TCCGGTTTTTAAAAATCAGGAGTGTTATACCATTTGAAATAAAAATTATATAATTCATAGTTTTTATTATTGTCCGGCTAATGTGGGCTAAAGCCCACTGGTATAAGATGTGTTCATTATGAGGCTGTCTCAAAAGTCAGGGATTTTAACACGGAGTAACAGAGTAGTTGAGTTACACAGAGAAATCGTGGTTGAATATCACTACTCTGTGTTTCTCCGTTGCTCTGTATCTCTGTGTTGAAAAAACTTTTGAGACAGCCTCTTTTTTGGGTTAAGAAAAAAATTAAAACGGTTTCGATGGCACTGCAGGTTTTGTTTGCTCAACAGGACCCGGCGGTAAATGGGCTCTTAAATACTGCGTATATAAAGTAGAAAGATGTTCACTGGTTCCCTCACCTTCTGAAATGCCATGCGTACGGTTCGGGTAACTCATCATTTGGAATTGTTTATTATATTTTATCAGTTCATTAAATAACATATCAGCATTATTATAATGTACATTATCATCTCCTGTACCATGTACATACAATAAATTTCCTTTCAGGTTTTTTGCATAGGTCATCGGCGATCCATTTACAAAATCCTGCCTGTTTTCCTGTGGCAAGCCCATATATCTTTCCTGGTAAATATTATCATAGGTCAGTTGATTGCCAACCGGTGCAATCGCAATTCCGGTTTTATAAATCTCCGGATACTGAAACATTAAATTTAATGTAGCAGAACCACCACCACTCCAACCCCAAACTCCAATACGGCTTGAATCAACGTAAGGCATCTTCATAATTTCTTTTGCAGCCATTGCCTGGTCTTTAATATTTACCAAACCAATTTTACGGTAAACAACTTTTCTCCATTCTCTTCCTTTTGGTACAGGAGTGCCCCGGTTGTCTACAGACATATAGATATAACCTTCCTTACTCATATCACCCTGGTACATAAAATTATTGGTGGCTCCGAATGCATCTATTACATTTTGCCCCCAGGGTTCAGTATATACATAAAAAACAACGGGATATTTTTTTGTGGAATCAAAATTTGCAGGCTTTACCATCCATGCATCCATGGTTACATTTTCTGCAGTGGTTACTTTAAAAAACTCAATGTTTGATTTTGATTTATCTGCTTTTGCCACAGCATCATTTACTTTATTTTCACCGTTCATTCCTTTGTGGTCTGGCAATGTTATCCATTCACTTACGGGACTGGTGTAATAGTTAGAAAAATTATGTTGCGCAAATTTTGCATTGGGAGAAACACGATAACTATGCGTTCCTTTTTGATTGGCGGGTGAAATCATTTCAAGCGAACCGCTTCCATCTAATTTTGTACGGCATAAATATTTTTGAGTAGCATTATCCGGCGATGCATGAAAATATACATAGCCTCCTTTTTCATCGATGGTGCTGATGTCCATCACATCATATTTTCCATTGGTAACCAATGTTTCTTTTTTTCCATCACGGCTAATGCGGTATAAATGGCGCCAACCATCTTTTTCACCTGCCCAAAGAAATTCCTGACCATTACTTAACCAATCCCATCCGCCATTACCATAATCGGTATCCCATAAGGGGAGGATATCTATCCATGCAGCATCTTTTTCATTATAAATCGTTTTTGATGCACCGCTTTTTACATCACATAGCATGATGTTACTTTCATTCTGTTTGCGGTTTAAATGCTGGACAATTAATTCAGTGCTGTTAGTTGCCCATTCCATTCTTGGTAAATAAGTTCTCCAGATTGTATCATCCGGAATTTTCATCCACTTCGTTGTAACAGTGGCAATATCTGCAACACCTATTTTATATTTGGATGGCGGTTCACCTGCAATCGGATATTCAACCGGTACGGCCTGCGGATAAATGGAATCGGTATTATTAATCATTAAATAATCTTTTGTTCCCTGTGCATCAATTTGCCAGTATGCAATCTGTTTACTGTCGGGACTCCATCGAAAACCATCACGACAAAAAAATTCTTCTTCATACGCCCAGTCAAATGTGCCATTAATCAATTTGCGATTACCATTTTTAGTAATGGCTGTTATTTTTCCGGTTACCAAATCTTCTACATACAGATTGTATTCACTTACATAAGCTACTTTTTTCCCATCGGGAGAAAGTTTTGCAAACATCAAAGAAGAGACAGGTTTTGAAATCCCTATTTTTTTTAATTTGTTTGAGTTCATATCCAGCAACCAATAATCACCTCTTGTTTCCAACCGCCTCACTTTTTTTGTGTTGGCATAAATCAGAACTTTTGAATTGTCAGTCGAAAACTTAAAGTTGCGTACCGTTAAAGGTTTATCGGCTCCTGCCGGTTTCAGGTTGTCTTTTTTTACAATTACTGTTTTTGTATTCTGAGGCAAACTGTATTTTACAATTTCACCGCCTTCATTTCTGAAATAAGAATTGCCATCCGGTGTCCAGTTGATACTGCCTCCTTGTGCAATAAGAATTACCGGGAAAAAGTAAATAAGTACACTAAAAACAATTTTAGTACCTGCTGTTTTCATTATTTGTTTATTTTAGGTTTGTAATGTAGAAAAAACTTTTTGATTGAAAATACTTTATTACAGCAATGGCAGAAAAAGAGAAACTCCGTATCGATAAATACCTCTGGTCAATCCGGTTGTTTAAAACCAGAGCAGAAGCAACGGCGGCATGCGAAAAAGGGAAAGTTAAATGGAATGATGCGCAAGTGAAGCCATCGAAGCATGTAAATGCAGAAGATGAGTATGAAGTAAAAACGGAAGCAAAACGTTGGCGTATAAAAGTAACAGCCCTCTTATTTAAAAGAGTAGCCTTTACAGAAGCCATCAAGTTTTATAGCGATATCACTCCCGCAGCTGAAATAGAACGCATAAAATTTCAAACCGCAAGTTTTAACACGGGTAAGCGGCAAAGTAAAATAGGAAGGCCTACAAAAAAAGAAAGAAGGGATATGGGCAATTTTATGGAAATATAATTTATTGGAATTCTGTACTGAGCTATTTGGATACTCACCTCAATGGCGACCGGCTATTCAATGTGGACGCAATGTAAATACATACAGAAAAGAAACATTAATAGTACAAATAGATCTATCAACAGGTAAGATGCTGATTCTTGTCCGGCAATAACCCCACTTGATGAAAATCACCCGGCACTCTTATCTGCATCATGCAATTCCTTTCCATTGGAAAATAGTTTTGGTACTTAATCAGACTAATTTTTTATGCTTGCCAGTTTTAAAATAGCAAGGAGTAAACGAATAGTATATTCTATTCATTCAAAAGAAACAGACATTAATAAGTCTGTATTAATTATTTTTTATGTTAATTAATATTAATAATATGGTTTTGCATATACAACCCAAGCGTTTAATCAGTGAACTTCAAAAAGAATTTAATGAAGCATTTTCTTTTTTAAAACTGGAGTTTTTTTATAATAAAAATTTATCCCGTTCGGAGCTGTCTTCGACAAGCATTATTCCGCATAACCGAAAAATAGGCGATGGACAGACGGCAAATTCAACTGGCGAAGTTGAAATAGATGGCGAAATGAAAGTGGGTGAACTCGAAAATATATTTCAACAAAAATTTGGACTCACTGCTCAGGTATTCCGGAAATCGGGAAACCTGTGGCTAGAAACCAGTATGACGGATAACTGGACTCTTCAACAACAAAACAACCACGGCAGAGAAATTTCAACTAAATCGGTTGCAGATGATAAATCCGATGACTATGATTTAAACCGTGATTCAAGCCATTAGTAAAACAGGATTGATAAAAATCATCGGCGTTGATTACAATAGTCATTGATTTTGCCTGATAGAAGGATGAACTTGCTTTTGTAGAGATTCTTCATCTTTAAAAAAATATGTATGGAAACTAAAGCATTAGACAAACCCAGAATTTCCATCCCTACACTTTTTGATAATAACTGGATGGACAAATTCTTCAACGCACCGTTGGATGAATTTTTTAACTATGGTAAAGTAATGAATGTGCCAGCTGTAAATGTTTCGGAATCAAACAAGGACTTTCAGTTGACTATTGCAGCACCTGGATTAGAAAAGAAAGATTTTAAGGTGGAAGCATATGATGAAATGCTTACCATCAGTGCTGAGCATGAAAGCGAGCATAAAGAGGAAAAAAATGGCCGCTTTAACAGACGAGAATACAATTACAGCAGTTGGAGCCGCAGTTTCACACTTCCTGAAAATTGCGATAGCAGCAAAATTAATGCGGAGTACAAAAATGGGGAATTGAAAATCGCCATTCCAAAAATGGAAGTTAAAGTACCAAAGAAAACTAAAAGTATCTCCGTAAACTAATGTGAAATGTGCGGAATCATAGCCCCTGCTTGTGTGGATAGGCGGGGGCTTTTTTGGCTTACCGATTTTATAACTATAAAAAATGACATTACTTTTTGTTACCAGTTCTTCCTTGCAGGATATTCAATCTGGGTTTTCAAAGAATTTCCCCAGGTTGAAGCTTGATTTTATTTTTCGCGGTGATGAAAAATTAAATCTGTCATCTCATTTCCAACGATCTTTTTTATTTATACCAGTAGAAAAACTGTACCCCGAATGTGCCAAAGAGAATATCGTTATAAATGAATCAATGACAACGAAAGAAGTGGAAGTTTTGTTTGAAAGCCAATGGCATTTACCGGCTATCGTATATGCAGAAGTAGATGGATACTGGCAAAGAAATAATAAAACAACAAACAGCAGGCTAAATGAATTCTGTTATCCTGCTTTATCGGTCAATAAAGCAGGTGCTTTAGCTTCTCAAAATTTATAATTGAAATTTTCCCCTCTTTTATTTCAATCAGTTTCTCCGATTTAAAATCGCTGAGTGTACGTATCAGCGATTCGGTAGCTGTGCCAACATAATGTGCAAAATCTTCTCTTGATATTTCAAGTGGCTTGCTTGTATTCTCTGCGTGAAACTTGCTTTGTACATCCACTAATGCTTTTGCCACCCGTTTGCGTAGTGAGCTGTAGGCCAGATTCAGCAACCGATCTTCTTTTTCTTTTACGTTTTGGGTAATGATACGGATGAATTTAGTTGCCACATCCATATTGCCAAATATCATTTTTAAAAAATCTTCTTTTGGTATCTGCATGATTTCGGCGTCTTCCAGAATAATGGCAGAGTCATCATAATTTTTTTCTTCAATAATTGCCGGGTAGCCGATAAAATCCCCATCACTGAATAAATCGGTTATATATTCCTTGCCATCTTCATGGGTTTTAAATCCTTTTACTTTTCCTTTTACTAAATAGTATAAAAATTTTGGTCTTTTCGTTTCCTGGTACAGCACCTGTTTTTTTGAATAACTCTCCACATCATACTGATCGGCCAGTTGTTTTACCAGTCCGGAGTTTTTTACATCTTTTATAAATTGATTGATGCCCTGCTGTGACGAAGAATATTTATTATCAAGAACTGCCGCTTTTTTCAGCCGCACTTCAATTGCATTGAGCAGTTCGATTTCTTCAAATGGTTTTGTGATATAATCATCAGCCCCCATTTCCATTCCTTTTCTAAAATCATTTCTTTCAGTCTTTGCCGTCAGGAAAACAAAGGGTATGTTTTCGGTCTCTGCATTCTTTTTTAATAAATGCAAAACGCCGTATCCATCCAGCTCGGGCATCATAATATCACAAACGATAATATCTGGTTTTTCCCGTTGGGCAATTTCCACACCACGTTTCCCATTTTCAGCAGTGAAAGTTTTATATCCTGCCAGGTCAAGAATTTCAGCGGTATTGTCTCTTATATCGGCGTTGTCATCAATAACTAAAACTGATTTCATATTAATATTAGTTTAGTGGTATCGAAAATGTTACTGTTGTTCCTTTGTTTAATGTGCTTTTTAAGGCTACCTCGCCGTCCAGCAAATCAACATATCGTTTTACAATATGCAGCCCAAGCCCGGTACCTTTTATATTGGTAGCATTTGCTGCACGGAAAAAAGAACTGAATAAGTGTTGCTGATCGTCTTCAGAAATTCCAATTCCCTGATCACTTACAGAAATAATGGCTTTGCCCTCTTCCGATTTTCCAGTGATCGTTATTTTTTTGTCTTCTTCCGAAAACTTGACTGCATTACTGATCAGGTTAACCAGGATATTCCGGAATAATTTTTTATCTGTAAAAGCATCACAATCCCCAGCGTAATCTACAATTAAATGTTGACCGGGTTTTAACTGGGATTTTAATTCATCTGCTGTGTCATCTATTACGTTCAAAAGATTTACCTTTTCAAATTTCTTTTCTATTTTCCCCTCATTCAATTTTCCCAGTGAAAGAAAATCTTCCAGAATATCGTTCAGATTATTTACTGAATTTTTGATTCGTTTTATATGCTTTTCTCTTTTTTCCTGCTCCTCAGTTTCAGTATATTTTGATAGTAAAGATGCAGATGATAAAACGGTAGTAAGCGGGGTACGGAATTCATGCGAGGCCATCGATACAAACCGGCCTTTAATTTCATTCAGATTTTTTTCTTTTTCTAATGCATCACTAAGTTCATGTTGTGATTGTTCCAATTTTTGAAGTGCTTCCTTTAAAATAAGCGTTCTTTCCTCCACTTTTACTTCCAATTCAGCATTTAACTGTCTCATTTTATCTGTTATTTTTTCCAACTCTACTTTTTGCCTTAGCATATTATTTTCAATTTCCTTCCGTAGAGTAATATCTACAATATAGGCAATGACATACATCATACCATCCTGCTGATAATGGCTTAAACTTACTTCAACCGGAATCTCCGTTCCGTCCTTTTTAAGTCCATTTAAATCACGGCCAATTCCCATTGAACGATTCGAAGGTTTATGATAAAACCCTTCACGTAAATGGTGATGATGCGGTTTGGATTTTTCCGGTATCAGAATTTCGATTGGTTTTCCGGTTAATTCACCTGGTTGGTATTCAAACATTTTTTCCGTTGCCGGATTAACTAACACAATATTGCCGGTTCTATTCGTGAGAATAATTCCTTCGGTTGCATTTTCAAACAATGAGGTCATGTGGGCCTGTTCAAGCATAGCAATTCTGCTTTTTGTTAAAATGTAAATTTAGCATAAGCAGCGGGATAACAGCGTTTAATCTTATGAGGTATAATTATTTATTTTTTGGGCATGTACTGAAGACAAATAAAGAATACAGCGGGCATAAACCCACAAAGCTTGTTAAAAGAAAAATGCCGCCAATGGCTAGTAGCACATAGGCAAGTGTGCAAATACATTTTGGCTGATTTTCAATGTGGTACGCTGCTTTTGCATTTGGGTATGTCGGGTCGCATTTCCTTG
>JANOFP010000342.1:0-2466 GCA_031413675.1 Bacteroidota bacterium | reverse complement strand
CACTCAACAGTGAAATTACGCTTAGCGATAAAGAAAAAGATGTGATTCGTTTTATCTGTATGGAGTTTACCGCCCAGGAGATTGCACAAAAAATGGAAATAAGTGCAAGAACTGTTGAATCCATAAAGGACAGATTGATGGAACGGTTTGGAAGTAAGAATACAGCCGGGTTGGTGTTTTTTGCAGTAAAAAATAACTTAATTGAATAAACGATAACATTTTAAAATACCATTTCGGGTATATCGCCATCCGCAATTAATCTTCCTGAAGTTTTAGATTTTATTTCTTCTACCGAAACACCCGGGGCTCGTTCAATTAATTTAAATCCATTCTCGGTAACATCAATTACTGCTATATCAGTTACTATCTTCTTTACACATTTCATCCCGGTTAAGGGCAGTGTGCATTTAGATAATAATTTCGATTCACCCTTTGGGTTGGTATGCATCATCGCCACAATAATATTTTTTGCACTTGCTACTAAATCCATTGCACCACCCATACCTTTAACCATCTTACCGGGGATTTTCCAATTAGCTATATCTCCTTCCTCACTTACTTCCATTGCACCTAAGACTGTTAAATCAACTTTTCCGGCACGTATCATTCCAAAACTCATTGCACTATCAAAAAAAACAGACCCGGGAATAGTAGTAATCGTTTGCTTTCCTGCGTTTATTAAATCAGGATCTTCTTCGCCTTCAAAAGGAAATGGACCCATACCAAGTAATCCATTTTCACTTTGCAAAACAACATTTATACCTGCGGGAATATAATTGGCAACTAAAGTTGGAATACCAATACCCAGATTTACATAATACCCATCTTTTAATTCACGGGCTATCCGTTGAGCCAATTGTTCTTTCGTTAATGCCATAAAAATATTTTTTCAAAAGATGAATTGCTATATTTTTTTTCTTATAGTAAGTTGTTCAATCCTTTTTTCATAATTAATTCCCTGAAAAATTCGATGAACATAAATACCCGGTGTATGTATTGCATTTGGATCTAATTCACCTGCAGGAACTAATTCTTCAACCTCTGCAATTGTTATTTTGCCAGCCATCGCCATCAATGGATTAAGTTGCGAGCCGTTTCATGAAAAATTAGATTCCCCAGTGTGTCACCCTTCCATGCTTTTACCATAGCAAAGTCTGCATTAAAGGCGTATTCAAGCAAATAATCTTTCCCATTAAAATTTCTAATCTCTTTGCCATCTGCAACTTCTGTACCTACACCAGCGGGTGTAAATACTGCAGGCATTCCATAACCAGCAGCCATACATCTTGTTGCCAATGTCCCTTGTGGAATTAATTCGACTTCCAGTTCACCACTCAGCATCTGTCTTTCAAATTCTGCATTTTCGCCTACATAGCTTGAAATCATTTTTTTAACCTGCCGCTGATGCAGCATCAATCCAATTCCAAAATCATCCACACCGGCGTTGTTAGAAATACATGTAAGGTTCTTATTGCCTTTTTTCACCAACGCTTTAATACAATTCTCGGGAATTCCACAAAGCCCAAAACCCCCAAACATTAAAATATTCCCATCCTGAATATCTTTAATTGCCTCTTCGGCATTTGAAACTACTTTATTCATATCATTTTTTTTGAGGCCAACTGCTTTACTACAACGAAGCGACAATTGCGACAGTTTATCCCGATATTTTATGAACCATTCATCGTCTTATAATTCAACGGAACAATAAACAGCCAATCTTTATCCTGCAAATAGTTTTATACAGTTGAAGAAAATAAAAATAAGATTGTTTGATAATTAATGAGTCTGATTTTTCTAAACTTTCGACAATTTATAAACTAATTTCGAATTGGCTTTATTCCAAGTTTTCTTCTTTTTTTTAGTGAATCAATGTTAGGACGAGGATTACTTGTTGAATCGGCGCTTCCTTCAATTTTATTACTATCTATAGTTTGCATTGTGTCAATCATAGGTGCCAGACTAGGCCTACCTCTTTCCTGCATTATTTTGTTGTTCCGTCCTTGTAATGTGTCAAGTATTGTTTTCATTACTTTCGGATGCTGCTGATACCAGGTCAGGCTTTTTTTAAACTCATCCTTATTTGTGTTATGTATTTCAAGCACCTTTTGATAAAATGAAATACTTGCAGCTACATGACCGACCTGCTGCTCCTGCCCGGCGACGGGATCGGGCCGGAAGTGACCGCCCAGGTTCGCCGCGTGGCTGAGGCCCTGACCCCGGACCTGACGATCGAGGAGCGCCCGTTCGGCGGCCTCAGCTACGACCAGCTGGGCACGCCGCTGTCCGACGAGACCCTGGCCGCCGCCAAGGCCGCCCGCGCCGTGCTGATGGGCGCCGTCGGCGTACCTCAGTGGGCCGGCGTTCCGCGCGACAAGCGTCCCGATGCCGGGCTGCTGGCGCTGCGGGCTGGCATGAACGTCTTCGAAAACCTGCGGCCCGCGCTGTGTTTCCAGCCCCTGGCCG
>JANOFP010000341.1:0-3906 GCA_031413675.1 Bacteroidota bacterium | reverse complement strand
GCATAAATTTCCAAGGGTAATGAAAGGAAAAATGCTGGATCAATGGAATAAATTTCTGGAGACAGGAAGCATCTGATTTTTTCTTTTAACAAGATATATTTCTGTCAGATAGTTTGCTTTTGTACTTTGAAGAATGAAACGACTGCTGTTTATTTTCTCCTTCTTTATTTTCAGCACGAATTGTTATTCTCAGCCGCAGGTTCAGCTTCACCTGAAAAAGAATGGCTATGTAAAAAAAAGAATTCAGGTGGGAGATGAGATTTCAGTTTTTACGAATAAACAGGAAATTTTTAAAGGCAATATTTTTAATTTATCCCGTGACAGTATTTATTTCAGATTTGCAACCGTGGCGCTTAGTACCATCACGGCAATTAAATTCCCGGGTAAAAAGAAATCGTCATTTCAATTAAACGGAATTGGTTTGGTAACACTGGGTGTTGCTTTAACTACTGCAGGGCTTATTGCCTCGGGCTGGAAAGAGTTTCCAGAAGCACTGGCTATAGCAGCTACTATTGGCTATACTCCTTACCTGTTTCAACTGGTAAAACTGGTTTCTTTTAAAAAATATAAATATAAAATCGGCAAACATTACACCCTTCTTGTGTGGGATATAAGATAGTTTTTCAGCAATCCTTATCTTGTGCTGTATGGCCGTCAAAAAAAAATCTTCATCAAAAAAAATTTCGCTCCGCAAAATTGTAAAAGCAGTTGTTACCGTCAGCCTTTGCATACAATTAGCATTTGTCATCTATTTCTTTTTTAAAGTAACCGAGTATATGCCGGATGGCAACACGGCAAAAATAAAATTGATAATTTCTCTTGTCGTATTTGCTGCAATTCTTTTTGCCTACTTCAAATGGCTACGAAAAAATAAAATAATAAACAAAATTGCAAATACCGGTTTTCGTTTTGTTTTATACCTGCATGCATTTACATTAGTTTATATAGTTATTTTAAAATGGATTAACCCACCGGTAACCATTACACAACTAACCAACCTGGCAAATGGCAATGGTTTGAAAAGAGACTATGTAAGCTTCAATCGTATTTCTTACAATGCAAAGCTATCGGTGATTTCGAGTGAAGATCAGTTATACCCCGATCATAACGGGTTTGACTGGAATGCAATTAAAAAAAGTATAACTCCATCAAAGAAAAAAAGAAATAAAAAGAAAAAGCTACCGCCGGGTGCAGGTGCAAGCACCATCAGCCAGCAAGTGGCGAAAAATGTTTTTCTGTGGCAGGGTAAGTCGTATATACGCAAAGGGCTGGAAGCCTATTATACTTTTATGATTGAAAATAGTTGGGGGAAAAAAAGGATTTTGGATGTTTATCTTAATTGTATTGAAATGGGGAAAGGGATTTTTGGAATTGAAGCAGCTTCACAAGCCTATTTTAATAAACCGGCCAGTCAGTTGACAAGACAAGAAGCCGCCCTGATTACAGCTTGTTTTCCCAATCCGAAAATTTATACTGTAAAACCGGTTTCACCATTTGTTGCTTATAAAAGCGGCTGGGTTATGAGCCAGATGAATAATATTGAAGATGATGAAGACATACAGGATATAATTAAGAATTAGGATGCAGCGATTTTATTTCTGTGGAATCACTCAACGGTCAATTTTATTTTCTCACTGTTATGTGTTGCATTATAACCCGGTACTTCTATCGAAAAAAGAAATGAATACTTCCCGGGCGGTAACTGCGGATTTATTGCTACAGAAAAATCATTTGAGTTTATTTTTTGCAAAGTCAATGGAAGCAATATTTCTTTTGCAATTTTATTATTTTTAAAAACAAATAATTTAATAGGGGCCTGAAACGACTTATGCTTAAAGATATACATCGAATAATTTTCCGGAATACGGGCCCATGCTTTTAAAATAAA
Source organism: Bacteroidota bacterium (assembly GCA_031413675.1). Classification (GTDB taxonomy): domain Bacteria; phylum Bacteroidota; class Bacteroidia; order Chitinophagales; family Chitinophagaceae; genus VBAR01. The sequence continues at coordinate 2,018 of JANOFP010000341.1, read as the reverse complement.
TGACTCACCTTTTTTTACCGAGTATGCAAACTGAGAAGGCTCAAAAATTATTTTAGCAAAAGAAATAAATGCAGAATCATATCGGAAACCAATAGCTCCAATCGGAGTTTTAAGTGAATCTTTAAATCGGCTTAATCCATAGATATCTAAAAAATAAATGGGTTTGTTGAATAACGAATCTTCTACAGGCCAGTAATTATAATTATTGCGGCGTTCGCCTGCATAGTTTTGTGAGTAGGCCATTTGCCCACTGTAAAACCAATACTTCGATGCACGTTGATGCGAATTACTGAATACAACCGGTAAGCCTTTTGTAATTTCTTTCATCTGCGGAGTCCATGTCTTCCACGCATGATATCTTGTTTCAATTTCTTTTATAGGTAAAATATCTATAATCATTATTAATCTTACAAATACAACCAGTAAAAGAGTTATTGGCAATAACCGGAACAGCCATTTTTTTAAATTTAGTTTTTCATTTAAGTATTGATGGCTTAAAACGATGAGCGGAATTAATGCCGGACTGGTCCAGTTGCCTTCAACTTTACCACGAAAACAACTGAGCAGAAAAAAAAGATAAATGCCAGTCATCGTCCACTTCAATGCTTTTTCTGTATCAGTTTTTGTTTTGTATAAAAATGCAGCGGGTAGTAAAATAAATCCTGCTATCGGACCGGCTAATAAAACTTGTGCTGCAAGAAAATCGGTTGTAAAGGAAAATTGATAAGCATTCACATTACTTTCAAATAAATGATAGCGGAAACTGACCCAGTTATGATGATATTGCCATATCAAATGCGGGCTGAATAAAATCAGCGCAAAAACACCGGCAATATATAAATGGGGTTTTCTAAACAATTTTATGTTTGATAACAACACAAATAAAACAACCAATACGGCGTGGTACTTGGTATAAAAAAGCAGGGCTATCGAAATGCCCAGCAACAACGTATTTCTCCAACTTTGATTTTTTAAAAAATAATTAAAGCATAAAAAAAAGAAAGCTGTAAAAAACAATAAAGGGATATCGGGCACGGCTGTAAAACCAGCTAATTGTAAAACGGCGATTGAGAACGCAATAGCATAGAAGAGAACTGCATTTTTATTTACTAATAATTTTTCAATAATTAGTATTGTAAGCATAGTAAGCACTAAAGGAAACAAGCGAACACCCAGTTCATTCGGGAAAATTGTATAACCCATTTTAATCAATACGGCAATCATGGGTGGATGGTTGAAATAACCGAATGCGGGATATTTTGAATAGACCCAGTAATAGGCTTCATCATCCTGCAATTCTGTGAACCATGCCTGGACTAAAGCAAGAATAATCCATACAGTGTAAAAAAGTATGCGGTGATGATTCCGGAAAAAAGAGTTCATGTATATTCACGAAAGTAATAACAAATTATTTCTTCAGCAGTTTATCCGTAGCGCTGATTGCTTTTTCCAATCTTTCTTCATATCCTCCACTGATATCCACCCAGGGTACCGATTGATTTTTTAATAAATTTTTATAAATATGATAAAGTTTTTCCCGGGTTACTAAATCAGGATATTCACGTAACTCATCTTTTACCCAGGGCAAATCAACATTGCACAACAGATACAAATCATATTTTCTGTTTTCGATTTGTTCAGTTATCCATTTATGACATTTACCAAAAACAAATTCGCACCATACTTTCATTACATACATGTCAGTGTCTATGAAGAGTGGTGAATCGTCAGTCGTGGATTTAAAGTGCGGTTCCGGGGATGGTTGATTGCTGACTGACAACTGCTGATTGAAGACTGCCGATTGAACATACTCATCTTCCATAACTAGCTGCCCCTTTGCGATTTTTAATAAATCACTGTAGGTATAGTTCATTCCGTTTTTCAATAAATATTCTCTTGCAAACTCCGGGCACCAGGTTGTATTATAATGATGGGCTAATTGTTTGCACAACGTACTCTTGCCGGTACTCTCAGGCCCGATAATTACAATTTTTTTTATTTCGTTTCTTTTAGCGATG
>JANOFP010000340.1:0-3185 GCA_031413675.1 Bacteroidota bacterium | reverse complement strand
AAAAAATTACAGAGGCGTTGCTCAATGCCAAATTTTTACCCGAAACAAGAATGTATCTTGCAAGTGCGGTAATCAATAAGCCGCTAAAAGAATTCAGATGTTATATATTAAGACAGTCGAACCCCGGACTTTTTCCGTATTAAAACAATTAATGGAAACTCCTGAATTAAAGGATTTTTCTTTAGTGGGAGGTACTGCATTGTCACTTTATTATGGACATAGAAAGTCTGTTGATTTGGATTTGTTTTCTAACAAGCCGTTTGAAAATTTAGTTATCATTAATACATTAAAGAAAAAGTTTCAGGATAAACTTGTTATAGAAGAAAAACAACCCAGGTTCGGCATCTTTTGTTACATAAATGAGGTTAAAATTGACATGATCAGGCATCCACATCCATTAATAAGACCAGAACTGAATTTTGATAATATAAGAATGTTTTCCACAGAAGATATTATTGCAATGAAAGTTCAGGCAATACTTGGTCGGGGGAAAAAGAAAGATTTTTGGGATGTGGCTGAGCTTTTAAATCACTATTCGGTTTCTGATTTTATCAACCTTCATAAAGAGAAATATGTATCGCAAAATCTATTGATTACCGTTCCGCAAGCAATTACCTATTTTGCAGATGCTGAAGAAAGCGAAGACCCGATCAGTCTAAAAAAACAAACATGGGATAGTGTAAAAGAATTTATTAGTTTAAAAGTCAGTGAGTATTTAAAATAGAAATTATCTTTTTATAAAAAAATGTCTCAATCCCGTCAGCTCGCCGCCATTATGTTCACCGATATTGTCGGGTACACTGCTTTAATGGGTAAGGATGAAAAGAATGCGTTTGAAATACTTAAAAAAAACCGGGAAATACAAAAACCACTAATTAAACAATACAATGGTACCTGGATAAAAGAATTAGGTGATGGTGTACTGGCAAGTTTCCATACAGTAACCGATGCGGTGATGTGTGCCGGTGCAATTCATCATGCCTGCAAGGGTATTGATGGACTTCAATTACGAATTGGAATTCACCTCGGCGAAGTGGTTTTTGAAAACAATGATGTGTTTGGTGATGGCGTAAATATCGCTTCAAGGTTACAGGCTCTTGCACCAATTGGCGGAACCTATGTTTCCGAATCTGTTTATAAAAATGTAAGTAATAAAAAAGAAATTTTCACTGAATTTATCCGGGAAGAAAACCTGAAAAATGTAAGCGAGTCTGTACGGATCTATGAAATAAAATTAATTGGCACTGTAAGTTTCGATGCAGAAGCCATAGAGATTCTGAAGAAAGAAAATAAAAGAAAAACTGATAACAAACGAAAAAGAATTTTTGCAATTGCTGCCATACTGATTTTAGCAATTGCTTTATCCGGCTACTTTTTTATTTATAAAAAACAAGAATCTGCTTCAGGTAGCAATGCATCTGAAAAATCAATAGCCGTTCTTCCCTTTGTAAATATGAGCAGCGATCCGCAGCAGGAATATTTTTCGGATGGCTTAAGTGAAGAACTCATCAACATGTTCACCAAATTACCGGGACTGAAAGTTATCGGCCGGACTTCTTCTTTTGTTTTTAAAGGAAAAAATGAAGACCTGGTAAGTATTGGAAAGAAATTAGGTGTAGCCTACCTGTTGGAAGGAAGTGTACGGAAATCAGGCACAACAATGCGCATCACTGCTCAGTTGATAAAGGCAAAAGATGGAACACATATCTGGAGTGAAACCTTTGACAGGGAGATGAATGATATTTTTAAAGTACAAAGTGAAATTTCGAGGATGATTGCACAAAAATTTGAAATAGAAATTACTCCGGAAGCCAATGCAAAGATCAATGAAACGCCTACGGAGAATGTAGAAGCCCATGAACAGTTTCAGAAAGGGTACTATTTTACGTATAAAAAATATTTCAATACTCACCAGAATGAAGATTTTGAAAAGGCTAAAGCATTTTTCGAGAAGGCCATCAAACTGGACCCAGGATATGCAGAAGCGTATGCAGGGCTTGCAGAGGTATATGATGAACTGCGAAACCAAAATGAAAAAGATTTTCCTAAAAATTTATTGATTCTGAAAGAGCAATTGGCAAGAAAAGCGTTGCAGTTAAAACCAAACTCATCTTTTGTCAATACAGCAATGGCATGGGCTATTATGCATCGCACAGAGCCCAAATTTGACAGCAGCTTTTATTATCTTAAAAAAGCATATTTTCTTGCTCCGGCAGATCCACTGACTAATTTGAATATAGGATTTACACTTTCCATAGACCTTGGTCTTCATGAAGAGGCCATTCCGTTTTTTCTCGCTTCGATTAAAGCCGACCCGCTTGACCCAACTAATTATGTACATCTTGGAAATGCATACGCATTTATTGGAAAATATCCCGAAGCAAAAAAAGCATTTCAGACCTGTACTGAATTAACCAATGAAATTTTTAATTTTTCATCTAGTCTTTTAAACTGGCAGATATACTTCGGTGAATATGACAAAGTGCAGAAAAGATTAGATGCATGGCCCGGTCAATATCTTTTTCAAAGATCACTTCTCTATGCAGCAAAAGGTGAACTGGAAAAAGTTGACACAGCATTTAGTAATAACATTCTAGTTCTATTGAATTCAAACCGCAACAAGATATTGAAAGATGTACTGGTTCGTATTGAAAAAGGAGTCGACAACGGAATTAATGATTATAATTCACTAAACAATTCCAATCTCTTTGATGTTTACCGGAAAGACCCCGATTTCAAAAGAATTTTAGAGAAAGCCAAAAAAAATCATGAAGTCAATGTTCTGAAGTATGGAAATATAGTGATGCCGGAATGACACTTTCATATAAACTTCCATTTTGTGATATTTCTGTTTAATGTAAAGTTGTTTATCTTTCGATAAGCAATACAAAAATTTATGTCTCAAACCCGCCAGCTTGCCGCCATCATGTTCACCGATATTGTCGGGTACACGGCCATGATGCAGCAAAATGAGACTAAGGCAGTGGCGGTCATCAAACATTATAATGCTACACTCGAAAAATGGGTGAGCCAATTTAATGGCCAGGTATTAAATTATTATGGCGATGGAAGTCTTTGCATTTTTTCCAGCGCCACCGACGCAGTTAATTGTTCCTTAGAAGTACAAAAAGAATTGAGAACTGAACCTGTTGTACCGCTTCGCATTGGTTTACATATCGGCGAAG
>JANOFP010000339.1:0-2910 GCA_031413675.1 Bacteroidota bacterium | reverse complement strand
CTAATAAATCCACTACCGTTTGCATGTGCTCTTCTCTCATGCCTCTTGTGGTAATAGCCGGTACACCTACACGGATACCTGATGTAACAAACGGGCTTTTATCATCATAAGGCACCGCGTTTTTGTTTAGAGTAATATGTGCCCTGTCCAATGTCTCCTGTGCTTTTTTGCCGGTGATATTTTTATTTCGAAGATCAATCAGCATCAAATGATTCTCAGTTCCATTACTGATTAGATTATATCCCCGGCTTACAAATGCAGTTGCCATTGCCTGCGCATTATTAATTACCTGTTTACCATAAGCCTTAAAATCTTCGGAAAGAATTTCGCCAAACGAAATTGCTTTAGCTGCTATTACATGCATTAAGGGGCCACCTTGCGATCCGGGAAATACAGCAAGATCCAGGAGTGAGCTCATCATTCTTAAGTTTCCTTTAGGGTCTTTTATACCCCATGGATTTTCAAAATCATGGCGAAGCATTATGATGCCGCCTCTGGGTCCCCTCAAAGTTTTATGCGTAGTGCTGGTTACAATATGACAAGAATCAAATGGGTCGTTTAATAAACCTGAAGCTATCAACCCGGCAGGATGTGCAATATCTGCAAATACGATGGCACCAATTTCATCGGCTACTGCACGTATGCGTTTATAATCCCAATCCCGACTATATGCCGATGCGCCGCAGATAATCATTTTTGGTTTTTCGGTACGGGCTAGTGATTCTAATTGTTCATAATCTATAATCCCATCTTTTGTTACTCCATAATGTAATGCATGATATGTTTTGCCACTAAAGTTTGCTGGGCTGCCATGTGTTAGATGCCCGCCCATACTTAAGTCAAGACCTAAAAATTTTTCACCCGGTTTCATTACGGCAAGAAATACGGCGCCGTTTGCCTGTGCTCCACTATGCGGCTGCACATTTGCCCAACTGCAATTAAATATTTTTTTCAAACGTTCGATTGCGATGGTTTCTATTTCGTCTACTACTTCACAACCACCATAATATCTTTTGCCGGGGTAGCCTTCTGCATATTTATTTGTTGGCACAGTTCCCATTGCTTGTATTACCTGCAATGATGTGAAATTTTCTGAAGCAATTAATTCTATTCCATTTCTTTGACGATAAAGTTCCTTACTGATGAGATCGAATATTATTTTGTCTTTTTGCATTTGTTTAGTTTATATAGATTTTAGTTTTCGTGTTTCAGTATTTAATAGTATGCAAGCTGTTTAGTTTTTTTTTAAGTATCAATTCAAACGATCAGATCTTGCTTTTCAATTGAAATAAAAACAGTTGAATTTAATGAAACAAAGAATCCGATATGCTTGCTGAATAGTGATATGAACGTACAAGAGTGCGACGCAACGAAGATCAATAGTAGTTCTTCAGCCGGGTTCACAATTGCCGGATGCAAAAATAGGAATGTAGCAAATGTGATAACTGTTGGTGAATAAGTTTTTGTTTGCGCAGAATTCATTACTTTCATGGGCTTTAAAAATAATATGAAGGCGATTATCCCCGTAGCAGGTGCAGGTACCAAACTGCGACCACATACTTACACTCAACCCAAGGCACTTATACCGCTTGCTGGTAAAACAGTGCTTAGTTTTATTGTAGATCAACTGCAACAAGCTGGCATCAGTGAATTTGTTTTTATTGTAGGTTATCTTGGCGAAAAAATTCAGGATTATATGAAGCAAAAATATCCTGACGTGAAAGTGCATTTTGTTTTTCAGCAGGATAGGCAAGGTATTGGTCATGCTATTAAATTAACCCGTGATATTGTTGCCGGCGATGAGGTATTTGTAGTGTTGGGTGATACTATTGCAGAGTATGATGTAAAGGAAGTGATTGATAGTCCCGTGAGCATGGTTGGGTTGCGTAAAGTAGATGATCCACGGGATTTTGGTGTAGCTGAAATAGATGAGGAAGGTAACGTAAATCATGTGGTGGAAAAGCCGCAGATGCCAAAAAGTAATATGGCTTTGGTGGGTTTGTATAAAATAAAAGAATCAACAATGCTTTTTGATTGTTTGGAGAGTAATATGAGGCAGGGTCTGCGCAGTCATGGTGAATACAGCTTAACAGATGCACTTGATTGTATGATAAAAGGAGGGGTAAAATTTAAAAGTTTTAAAGTTGAGAATTGGTTTGATTGTGGCAAAGTAGAGTCGCTACTTGAAAGTAATGCCACACTCTTGAAAAAGTATGGTGGTAATTTAGGTAAGGATCATAATTTTGAGAACACAGTTATAATTCCTCCGGTAAGTATTGGCATTGGATGCAATATAAAAAACTCAATAATCGGTCCCGACGTTACAATAGGCGAGAACACCAATATTGATTATTCAATAATTAAGAATTCCATTATTGGCTCCTTCTCTAATCTTGTAGATATTGTATTAGACAACTCTCTTATTGGAAGTGATACAGGAATAGTTGGCGAGTCTAGGACATTGAATATAGGAGATAACACCGAAATTGATCTTGGCTGAGCGTTAATCGGCAATCCTATTAATTATGTTTTCAAATCATATCACTAAACTTTTCAGAATTAATTACCCCATCATTCAAGCCGGAATGATATGGACTAGCGGCTGGCGGCTTGCTAGTGCAGTAAGTAATGCTGGTGGATTAGGATTAATCGGGAGTGGCAGTATGTATCCGGATGTGTTAAGAGAGCACATTCAAAAATGTAAGTCAGCTACTTCAAAATCTTTCGGGGTGAATGTTCCATTATTATATCCGGCTATCGAAAAGCATATAGAAATAATCATTGATGAAGGGGTAAAAATTGTTTTTACAAGTGCTGGCAACCCAAAAACATGGACAGGTATTTTAAAAGAAAAAGGAATTACTGTGGTGCATGTAGTAAGCTCATCAAAATTTGCAAGAAAAGCTGAGG
>JANOFP010000338.1:0-1720 GCA_031413675.1 Bacteroidota bacterium | reverse complement strand
TTTTTTTATACAATTTAAAAATAGGCATTTCAATATAGGGTTGATCCAATGCCTCGGTACCTCCCATTTTTTGCATGTCTTCTGTAAATTCTTCTTCTGCTACCCATAATATATCATCAATGGTTACAATGCCCAATAATTTATTACTGTTGCTTACTACCGGGAGTGCCACACGGTTTTCATGTTTAAACGCTTCACTCGCAGTTTCCTGATCATCATACGCATTTAATTTAGTAACCCGGTTATTCATCAACTCAGAAACTTTTGTGTAGGGTTTACTTAAAATAAAATCACGGATGCGGATATCATCGAGTAATTCACCATTTTCATTGATAACATAAATTACATTAATCGTCTCACTGTCTTTTCCATATTTGCGGATGGTATTGAATACTTCTTCTACCGTATTGTGTGGATAGATCCATACATAATCAGGCGTCATCAAACGACCAATGCTGTCTTCGGGATAGCCTAAAAGTGATAAAGTGGTTTTTCTTTCTTCCGGCTCTAATAATTTTATTAACTCACGAACCACATTGCTGGGCAATTCTTCCAGGAAATCAGTCCGGTCATCGGGTGAAAGGGTATTGAGTAACTCGGCAGTTTTATGTGCCGAAAGTTCATGAATGATTTTTTTTTGCTCCGATAAATCCAGGACTTTAAAAACACTTGCCGCCCTGTTTATTTTCATGTGGGTGATGATAAATGCCTCCTGATCGGGAAATTCATTAATCAGATTCGCTACATCGCTGATATTTTGATGATCCAAAAATATACGGGTTGCATCTTCATTCCCGCTTTCCAGCAGGTATTCAAAGTGATTGGTAATATTTCCACTAAGCATTTCAGTCATAAGAATTCCAAGTGTTCAAATTTAAGTTGCTTATCTGAATTTGAGTTTGATATTTTTGTGAATATGATAAACCCCGCTTTATTTCTGGCAGAAACAACATATAAAGGCCGTGGCGTATTTACCCATAAAAAAATACCTCCGCATACCATTATAGAAATAGCTCCGGTGATTGTTATGAATGCAGATGAAAGAAAATTACTGGATCAAACACTGCTGCATGATTATATTTTTGAATGGGGAGCAGACCGAATGCAATGCTGTATGGCTTTGGGTTGGGTGCCGGTTTACAATCATTCGTCAAAATCGAATTGTGAGTATGAAATGAATTTTGAGGACAGAACTATTTCTATAAAAACGATACGGGAAATAGCCGCCGGGGAAGAAATTTTTATAAATTATAATGGCGATTGGAATAATAAAAAAGATGTTTGGTTCGAGGCAAAATAAAAATCCCATCCCGAAATATTCGGAACGGGATTTAAGAATATTTTTATTTCCTGATTATTGAAATATTATCTGACCTCTGATTTCACCAGTACCATAATTACCACCATTCGGGTTTATTCCATTGTTATGAATATTTACATAATAAAAGCCATTTAGTAAATCTGCTTCTTTTACTACAACACCATCAACATAAAGTGATGCGGAAATAGTTCCAGACTTTAAAAAATTGAGTCTACCAGTAGATGTTTTTTGAGGGAAGATGCCAGAACCTACAGTGCCAGGTATAGTCGCGGCGACAATTATATTTTGTACAGTACCAGAATTAAAACCTGTAGGTGCCAAACCATGAATATGCATTAGCGTTACAGAATCTGTAAGGTCTTTCCAGGATACTTTATAAGTAAGTGTTCTGGAAAGCTT
>JANOFP010000337.1:0-2461 GCA_031413675.1 Bacteroidota bacterium | reverse complement strand
TCTCCCGTTTCCATTTTCATCGCCTCTTCCGGCAAGTGTATAAGAGAACACCGCATCAGTACATCACCCAAAAACGCCTCGCCAAAGCCAAGGATCTTTTGTCAGAAAATAAGCCGGTGACAGAAGTATGTAATGAAGTAGGTTTTGAAAGTATTGGTACTTTCAGCAACCTGTTTAAAAAAGAAATCGGGTTCCCTCCTACTTATTATCGCAATATGGCCTGGCTAAAAAAACAGCAATCTAAAGAGCAACCAAAGAAATTTATTCCGGGTTGTTTTATTGATTCATATGGATTGGATAAAATTTAATTGATAAAAAAGCAAGATTAAATAAAAGGGCTTCACAGTTCCGGCTTATTTTTATTCTCTAAAATAAAAGCTATGGTAAAAAGATTTTCTCACACAACACTTTATGTTAATGACCAGGATAAAGCCTATAATTTTTATGTAAACATACTGGGCTTTAAAGTACATACAGATGCTACGATGCCAAATGGATTCAGATGGCTTACTGTTACAGCACCCGATGCCCCTGACTTTGAAATAATATTAATGCCTGCCCTTCATGAAAGCATGAAAAAAAGTGAAGCAATGCCGGAAGGGTTTGACCAGGAGACCATGGATGCATTCAAGCTTTTATTGGAAAAAGGCGTATTGGGTACCGGAGTTCTGGAAACGCCAGACTGTAATGCTACTTACCAAGAATTAAAAGCAAAAGGAGTAAAGTTCAAAGGCGAGCCCAAAGAACAGTTTTATGGAATTGAAGCGGTCATGTATGATGGTTGCGGAAACTGGTTTAGCCTTACCCAACCTAAGGAAATGCCCGCAGGCGGATGGAAGTAATTTTCTTAAGGTTACAATAAAATTATACGATGCCATACTAAACATATGGCATCACTGTTTATATTGCTGAAAAGAAATCCAACAGATGAACGGAGCTCCGCAACAAAAGTTCAATAGTAGAAACAATACCGACTTAATAAAAATTATTTTTTTCTTTTTTATTATCAGTTTTATTATTTCATGCTCATCAAAAATTAATCCGGGTAAACCAAATCTCAAAAACACAAATTTTAAATTGGATTCGCTGCCAGAATCTCAAATCAATATTCCGGTTACGATTAATCTGAAACCGCTTTATTCTTTTGCTGAAAAAAGTGTTGACACGGTTTTTACTTCTCATAATTATCCCAATGATTGGATTCAGGAAGGATGTGATACCCGGTATAAATATTTTTTTAGAAGAAGCAAATTGCAGTTAAATGCCATCGGTAATAAAATGCAATTGGGTTTCACGGGTTTTTATAAAATAACCGGTAGTACCAGAGTTTGTGTTGCCGGCAAGGCTATTACTCCCTGGACACCACCTTGCCGATGTGGCTTTAATGAAGATGAAAGACGTGTAAATGTTTTATTTACCAATACACTGAATGTAACGCCGGATTATAAAATAAAACTGGGCATCAAAAGAGAAGAACCCATTCCACAGGATAAATGCGAAGTATGTTTCTGGGGACAAGACATCACCAATATTGTAATGAAAGGGTTGAAAGAGGAACTGGATACTGCAAAGGCAGCAATTGAAAAAAACTATAGCACCATTGATATAAAACCGAAAATGCAAATGGTATGGAATGAGTTGAATAAAATTTATAGTTTGCCCGGACTGGGTTTTTTAAAAATCAATCCACAGCGAATGCAGATAAATAATTTATATGCTGAAGCCGATTCGCTTAAAATATTTCTTGGTTTATCAGCTAAGCCGGTAGTAAGTTTTGAAAAGCCGGTTGAAATAATTTCCGATGTGCCGTATATGAACCCGGTTGGGAACTATAGTGGCTTTACTATTTTCTTAGATGCCGTTTTAAATTATGATTCACTCAACAACCTGTTAAATGATAATATTGCCGGCCGGCAATTTGAGATTGATAAAGGTCCGATTAAGAAAAATTTTAGAATAAAGAAGTGTACAATGATTGGTGCTGGCAATGAAAAAATAATAGTGAAAACAGAATTTGATGGCGACGAAGAAGGAATTGCTTATCTGGTTGGAAAACCATTTTATGAAGAACTGACAAAAACATTTGTAATCCGAAATCTTGATTTTGATATTAAATCAAAAGATGCATTATTAAAAGTTGCCGATTGGTTATTCAGCCGGAAAATAATAAATGAAATAAGCAAATATACCCGGTTCGATCTCTCACAATATATCGACTCGGCTAAAACCTTACTGAATGTGCAATTAAATAAAGAATGGATGCCAGGAATCCGAAGTGAGGGGAATGTGAATGATTTAAAACTTATCGGTATCTATTCATTAGAAAAGCAGTTAATTATCCGGAGTAATTGCAGCTGTTATCTTTCTCTGAAAGTGGAAACAATTCCAATTAAATTTTAATTCTCATTTCAAATTTCTTCAAGAGGTGTGGCTTTAAATGTAAAGTAGCGTTGAAATACAT
>JANOFP010000336.1:0-6300 GCA_031413675.1 Bacteroidota bacterium | reverse complement strand
ACTTTAAAAGGATGATCAGCATTAATAACACCCACCGCAGTCCCATAGGCATCCATAAAATGCGAATCAATATAGGGATTTAAATATTCGAGCCATAGTTTTTGTCCACTGGTTTCAAAACCCACAGGGCTGGCATTGCTGATATAATTTTTTAAAAACGCAAAAGACTTTTCGGTGATGATAGAATTCTTTTTCTTAGTTGTTGCTTTTTTCTTTAATGCTTTTGCCATACTATTAGCTTTTATTTTGACTCAAATAAATTGGTGGTTCTCCCCTATTTGGTTTATCCCGTTTTCTGAAGTAAATCCAGCTTAATTTTAAAAAATACCCTAAATGCTTGCCGCGAAGATAAGCAGCAAAGCCTTAACTGGTATCAGTCCATCGTGTAAAATCGAAAACTCAATTTCATTTCTGGAAAAACGGAAAAAATGAAACAACAGAAACAAAAACAGAGCAGGTAAAATAACAGCAATATACTGCAGAGTAAAATGAAAATTGAAATAACGGCAAAGCAGCAAACCCGTAATAAGATTAAAAAATAGCATAAACCCTTTGCCATAAAACAATATTTTTTGTGTGCCAAATGCAACAGCTGGTGTCACGACATTCTCTTTTTTATCTTCTTCATAATCCCTCACATTAAACAACATGGCCAGTGCCATAATAGAAAAAAAGCGATTTGTAAATAATGATAAAACCTGAGGTAGATTCATGGTTGCTTTTTCTGAATAAAAGACAGGAAGAACAACGGTAGCGAAACTCCAGACAAAACTGAGTAACGGCAATTTCAACCAACCGATATGTCGCAAGGCTTTACCCCCTGGAAGAAAAGGAAATGAATAAGCGATAGATAAAACCGGTATGAACAAAGACCAGAAGAAATTGCTTTTACTAAAAAGAAGATTGAAATGCGAAATGATCAGATATGTAATTAGGAAACTGACAGAAATTAATAAAGTAAGAATAAAAACTTTATTTTCTGCATACCATTGCAGTCTTTTATCTGTATTTGCTTTTCGGCTTTTTAGAAAATAATGAAATGTATAGATATTGAGTACGCAGCAAAATATCAGGAGTGCAAACCAATCATAGCGAGGAATTAAATGCAGCAGAAAGCCAGTTTCATAAATTAAAGAAGTTGCACATAAAGCAATAAAAAAATTACAATAAAAGAAAATGAAAAATAATTTTAGAAAAATGTTTTTCAAACCATCAGAGTTTCTTCAGTGTTATTCTTCCGGATTCTACATAGTTACTGCGATGAGTAGCTTTGTCTCGTATTATTAATCCAAAGGAAACTTCCCGGTCAACTGATTCAAGCGACAAAAAGGCTGCTGAATTATCGCTTAACAGTTCCCCATAGCTGAATCTTAATTCGATTTCTCCCAGTCTGCCAATTGGAATCGCATCCGGGTTTAGTTTTAGCCTTACTGTGTCTATGGTAAGGGCAACAGCACCATTAAACCGTTTAAATACATATAAAACCGAATCCTGAATATCGCCTTCCTGATCTGTAAAAGAACAAATAAATGAAATGATATCTGTTTTTACCACTTGCGATGGCGAAATGGATTTAAACTTAATTTGCGGCTCAGTTGTATATTTTTCTTTTTTGCAGGCTGCTAAAAGAAAAATATAAAAAGTGAGTAGAGATAGCAAGAATTTCAGCTTCATAAAAAAGGATTATATCCAAATTTACAGGTTTTACTAATATAAATGACCGATGCAAGGTGAATGGAAATATAAAATTTTGAATGTAACCGATCAGGACTTTGAAAAGCTTGCACTCGAGCTTTTCCATTTTCAGTATAAAGAAAACCCGGTTTACCAGGCCTATGTAAATGTGTTGGGTTTAAAAACAGGTAATATCAAATCAATTGAACAAATTCCATTCCTCCCTGTCAGCTTTTTTAAAAGCCATGAAATCAAGTCAACAGATTTTATTGCTGAACTGATATTTGAAAGTAGCGGTACTACTGGCAGTACCAACAGCAAACATTTTATAAAAAATAAAGAATGGTACACTGAAGTTTTCACAACTATTTTTGAAAAATTTTATGGCCTCACTCAGGATTGGTGTATAATTGGGCTACTACCATCCTATCTTGAAAGAAATAATTCTTCGCTGGTGTTTATGGTTAATGCCCTGATTGAAAAAAGCAATCACCCAAAAAGCGGATTTTATTTAAACGAGCATGAACAACTTTTTAAAACTCTTAATGAGCTAGAGATTAAACATCAAAAAACGTTGCTCATAGGTGTCACATTTGCCTTACTCGATTTTGCAGAAAAATTTAATATGAAACTGAACAGCACAGTAATACTGGAAACCGGGGGTATGAAAGGCCGAATGCAGGAGATGATTCGTGATGATGTTCATTCTATTCTTAAAAAAGCCTTTGGTGTTTCTATTATTCATTCCGAATATGGGATGACAGAGCTTTTATCGCAGGCATATTCGTATGGAAATGGAATTTATAAGTCATCCCCCTGGATGAAAGTATTGCTAAGAGATGATGAAGACCCTTTTGCTATAAAAAAATCGGGTAATGGCGTGATCAATGTTATTGATCTTGCAAATATTGATTCTTGCTGTTTTATTGCAACAGAGGATATTGGAAAGTTATATGCTGATGGAAGTTTTGAAGTACTGGGAAGATTGGATGGAACTGATTTGAGAGGTTGTAGTCTGCTGGCTATATAAAAAAGTATACCAAATCTCTTATACATTTTTATTTTTTTATTACATCTTTCTATTGTTATAAAAATTTATTTGCGCCATTATGACGAAAGGATACTATTAAATGTAAAATTAATTTTAAGGCATTGTATTTGACACAACTTGATGACTGCATGGTATTAAAATAGTATCAAAACAAAATGCAGCATTATTCAATCAAATTTTGATTTATGAAAAAAATTATTGCTTTGTTTATCCTTGTGGCAGTTACAGTTGTTTCCATTTTCTCCTGCAAACCTGCAGAAGTAAAAAAAGAAGTTATTGTAGTCCCTGCGGCGCCTGTTATTATTGTAAAAGATCCGCCTGTAAAATCAACAACAATTACACTGGATAAAAATGGTGTAAAAGTAGAAGCAAAGAAAATTGATGTTATCATAAAGCCTGACACAAAAAAGAACTAATTTTTTTATTCGTATTCTATAGTTAGTAAA
This sequence comes from Bacteroidota bacterium, assembly GCA_031413675.1. Taxonomy (GTDB): domain Bacteria; phylum Bacteroidota; class Bacteroidia; order Chitinophagales; family Chitinophagaceae; genus VBAR01. Next base: position 3,129 of record JANOFP010000336.1, on the reverse strand, counting down.
AGTAGTATACGTGTTATCTTTTTTTACAAAATACAATTCTGCAGTAATTGATTTACTTAACAGAAAATGTTACGGTAATTTTATTTAACAAAATTAAAAATCCCTCTTTTACTTAAAGAGGGATTTCGTTATAAAGTAATTTTATTTTTCAATTAATAACTCGGCTTCAATTCCACCCGACGGTTTTTCTGGCGGCCTGCTGCGGTTTTATTATCTGCTACAGGTGTGCTTTCGCCATAGCCAGTTGAAGTTAATCGGCTTTCATCAACTCCTTTTTTAACCAGGTATGTTTTTACAGATGCTGCACGTCTATCACTCAGTCCTATATTATAGATATCAGTTCCTACATTATCAGTATGTCCGTCAATTGCTAATTTCAATTGAGGGTTTTCGTCTAATAACTGGACAATATCATTTAATGGTTTGAAAGATTTACTCAGTAGTACCGCTTTGCCTGTTTCAAAGAAAATATTTTTAGCTGCATACGAAGTTCTTGTAATTATTTCTTTAGAAATTTCAGGACAACCCTGATTTTCTTTTATGCCTGCAATTGTTGGACATCTGTCTTCTTCATCATTGATACCATCTCCGTCTCCATCTGGTACCGGGCAACCCTGATAACGGGCTACACCTGCTACAGTTGGACATTTGTCATCCTCATCATGTATCCCATCATTATCCGTGTCCGGAATAGGGCAACCCTGATAACGGGCAAGACCCGGAACTGTTACACATTTATCATTGTCATCATTTATTCCGTCTTTATCAGTATCCGGAACAGGGCATCCGTTATATTTTGCCACACCTTTTTCTGTTGGGCATTTATCTTTATCATCCGTTATACCATCACCATCTGTATCTGCTGGAGGAGGAGGTGCTACAACTGCCGGAGGCGGTGGCGGAGGAATTACTACTGGCTCTTTTTTCTTACCAATTACGCCTGCTACACCGATGCTGTTATAAAAGTGTTTTGCAGTAGTTTCTGTAGTAACCGGCAGGCGGTACTGAGCATTGATATTGATATATGCTTCGTCAAATAAATTAAACCGCAAACCAACACCGATGGGAATAATTGCTCCCAAATAATTTTTATACTTACTTGCACCTACACCCAGGTTTATATAAGGAATCAAGGAATAATTTTCTGATACCATCTTCAACTGAAGTGAAGCATCAGCTTCCAGCAAAAGATTATCGTTTGTAAAATTTTTGTTTGGCATTGGATAACGAAGGAATGAACCCGAGATTGTACCCGCAAAATCAACATGCTTTTTTAATCCTTTATAAAAGCTAACAGCTAACCCGGCTTTCATGTCTTTAAATTTTGCCCACTGTTTGTCGCGTAGTACTCCAGCTAAATTAGAAGCTTTGATACGGGACGGAGTAAGGAAATCATTCATTACAAAACTGATTCCGATTGCAGGTCTTCTGATATTGTCATCTTGTGCCGTAATGGAAGTTGTAATTAATAGCGCAACAAGGACAAATGCTAAGATTTTCTTCATAAAGCGATAGTTTGGTTTAGTCAAGAAACAAAAATAACGGGTAAGTTCTACATCCGAAAATAAATTATTCATTTCATATCCACACTATTTATGTGGTTTCTTTTTACCCAATACCTCCACTTTCACCTTTGCAAGCCCCGAATTGACAAAATTTAAGGCTATTGCTCCTGCCTTTGACAGATCGACGATACGTTTCATCTTATGATGAAGCCGGTCATTTATTTTCACAATCACCGATTTTTTATTTCGCAAGTTTGTAACTCGTATCCAGGTACCCAATGGCAGCACATTACAGGCTGCTGTCATTTTTTTTTGATCAAAAATTTCTCCATTAGCTGTTTTACGACCTTGAAATTTATTGGCATAAAAGCTTGCAATGCCGTAAAAAATTTTTGGGTTATCCTTTTCGGGGGTACTGTCCTGAGCTAATACGGATTTCGGGACCAGTAAGAATGCAAAAAAACAAATGATAACTGCTCGAAATATTCTTCCTACCCGCATTTGAAAAACTGTTTGAACAAATTGTCTGTGAATCGTGTTTCCGATCCAAAAATCATACAACCCTTTTGTACTAGCAGCAATAGTAGATGAATTAAAATGACTGTTTTTTTTCATAGCAATTACTTTCGGCTATAATATTTTTCCCGTAACAAAGCATCTTCGCCATAAATATCATCATAGAATAGTATGGTTCCGTTTTTCCCTTCGCAACTAAAATAACGAAAGAACACCGGAAATTTATTTTTGAGAGAAATTGTATGCTTCTCTTTTATTTTTAACCAATGAGTTAATGAATCGCTGTTACTATCCATCGAATGATTGCTTTTGGAATTTGAACTGTCATTTGCTATTAAAAAATATGCCAGTTTATCCCATTGCTGAACTCTCACACATCCATGACTCAATGCTCTGGAATCACGACTGAATAAATAGCGTTCATTGGTATCGTGGAGATAGACCTGATATTTGTTACTGAAGTTGAATTTTAAAACTCCCAGCGCATTTGCATCTCCACTACCCTGCACTACATTATAAGGTATGCCTTTACTGTATTTACTCCAATCTACAGTAGCTGGATCTACAACTTCTCCTTTTCTGTTGACCAATGAATATCCTTTGCGTGAAAGGTATCCGGTATTTCTTTTTAATGCAGGTAAAATATCTTTTACAATAATGCTGTTGGGTATCGTCCATTTAGGATAGGTTATCATTTCATATATCGAACTTGTAAGGACAGGTGTTCTTGTATTTGGTTTGCCTACTACAATTTTTGAACTTATTTTTATTGAATCATTTTCTATTAACTGCAGTTGAAACGAAGGCAAGTTTACCCAAATATATTTTTCCGGCATTTTTTCCGGTAGCATTTTATATCGATCGAGTGTAATGGCGATCCGGTAAAATTTTTCTTCGTCGCTGGTATTTAATCTTCTGATTGTCTCTTGACCGGCTTTTCCATCCGCAGTGAGCTTTTGATTTTTCTGAAACTTTTTTATCGCATCTGCAAATTGGGTTGAATCTGCAATTGGTGAATTAAAAGAAATCAAACTGTCTTCAAATAAACGTTGTTGTAGTATTTTTTTAAATGTCGTTGAGTTTTTATCCAACACAGGAACATGTGTAT
>JANOFP010000335.1:0-7986 GCA_031413675.1 Bacteroidota bacterium | reverse complement strand
CACTTTAGTTTCAAATTTTTTCAAGGCATCAGCATCGCTTTGCAGGAAGAACGTTTTTTCCTGATCTAAATCGCCAAGAAATTTTTTATACACTTTTTTTGAAAACCCATCATTAATATCCTGTGGATTAAAATGCCCTTGGGTAAGTAATTCTCCAACGAGTTTTAGTATTTTTTCGTATTTACCTGGTGGTTTGGCATTGGTAGTTCCAAGCGAACGAAAAGCAAGAAATGATCCAGCTGCAAAAATTAAAAGTACAATGGGTAGTCTTTTCATATTAGTAAGATATTTTATAGCTTTTAGCATGACCCAAAAATAACGTAAAAAGTATGCTTTTCTTGCCTTGTCAGGCTTTTAACAGCATATTTTGATGAGTGGCGGGGATAATTATGATTTAAAACAAAAAATCGTTTTGGTCTCTAAAATTGAGAGTTAAGAAATTTTTAAAACAAAATAAGCCCTGAATAAAATTCAAGGCTTACTTGGGTAACCAATGGGGCTCGAACCCACGACCCTCAGAATCACAATCTGATGCTCTAACCAACTGAGCTATGGCTACCATGAAAACAAGATCGCAAATTTATGGAAAACACGGCTTCATACAAAATGAGATTTTGAATACGAGACTGCATTCTGTTTCTTTGCACACAATTTTTTTATAAATGAATTACTGGCTCATACTTATTCCCCTCATTTCTGCATTTATAGGTTGGTTTACAAACTGGATTGCGATTAAAATGCTTTTTCACCCCCGTGAACCAAAAAAAATTCTTGGTGTTACATTCCACGGCATCTTTCCAAAACGCCAAAAAACACTGGCAACTAATCTTGGTAAGCTAATCAGTGATGAATTTCTTTCTTTTAATGAAATAGAACAGAAAATAAGCAATCCTGAAAACCTGAAACAAATTTTACCCATGGTGGATGCACATATTGATAACTTTCTTCGTAGAAAACTGCCGGACGAAATGCCTGTCATCAGTATGTTTATTGGCGATAAAACAATCAACAAAATGAAATCGGTTTTTATGGTGGAAATAGAAGAATTGTTTCCAAAGATAATGAAGCAGTATGCCGGCAATCTTAAAAAAGAATTAGACCTTGAAGAAATTGTTTATACAAAAGTCTCTGCCTTTTCATCAGATAAATTAGAAGATATTTTATATCAAATCATGTCAAAAGAATTCCGGTTTGTGGAAATTTTGGGTGGTGTTATCGGATTTTTAATTGGCCTATTACAGGTTCTCATTACAGAAATGACCCGATAAACATGCCGCTGCTTTAAACAATTTCCGCTTATAAACGTTATTCACCCATTCATCACTCATTATTACAGAATCGTGCAGGTTCAAACAACTTTGAGCGTCTAACTTAAAAATCTGAAAATGAAGTTCATAACCTTTACTCTTACATTCTTTATTACAACGTTTGCATTAAGCCAAAACCCACAGATGGGAAATCGTGGCGGAATGCCTGCAATGCCGGGAGGCAAAATGCCAAATGGTAGATTCTATGGGAAAATTGTAGATGCAAAAACAGGAAAAGCCCTGGAGTATGCTTCTCTAGAATTAACTCAAAACAAATTTGATTCTGTTACAAAAAAAAGAAAAGATGTCGTTGTATCTGGAATGCTGACAAAAGCTAACGGCGATTTTTCACTAGAAAATGTACCAGCCTTTGGACCATTAAAATTAAAAATAACGGCTATCGGTTTTAAAGAGGTAGTTCAAAATGTTGCCTTTGATTTAAAGGGCGGAAATATGCTGAATGCGTTGGATAAGGATTTGGGAAATATCAAATTGGAAATAGATGATAAAATTTTAGGTGCAATTACTGTTAATTCCACCCGCTCCGCATTGGTACTTGCGGCAGATAAGAAAATATTTAATGTAGATAAAAATTTGGTTAGCGTTGGCGGCACGGCTGAAGATGTGATGAAGAATGTACCATCCGTTCAGGTGGATATTGATGGTAATGTAACATTAAGAAATAATACACCAACAATTTTTGTTGACAACAGACCTACCAATCTTACGCTGGATCAAATACCAGCGGATGCAATAGAGAGTATAGAAATCATCACAAATCCTTCTGCAAAATATGATGCATCTGGTGGTCAGGCCGGCATCCTGAATATTGTTCTAAAGAAAAACAGGAAAGCTGGTTATAATGGAAGTATACGAACAGGTATTGACAGCCGTGCAAAAATTGGATTTACTGGCGATATTAGTGTACGTACACAAAAATTTAATTTCTTTTTAAATGGAAGTTATAATCAACGTAAATCAATTAGTACAGGTTCTACTGAAAGAACTTCTTCTATTGGTACGCCAAATACGTTTTTAACTCAAACTGATCGTAGTGTGTGGGAGAGTCGTTCCAAAAGTTTGAGAGGCGGCTTTGATTATTTCATGAACAACAGGAATACGATTTCCATAACAGGAAATCTTAGTGAATGGAAATCTTTACCTTTTACAGACAGTGATTTATTAATCGATTCACTTTATTCTTCAAAAAAATCATCGATCAGCGAAAGACTGGCAAATTCGACCAGCATCTACAGAACTAAGGGGCTTACTGCCGGATACAAACATTTATTTCCAAAGGCAGGACGTGAATGGACGGCTGATCTTACCTATAATAAAAGCAGAAACAATAGTGAAAACCTGATTACAACAAATTATTTTTCATTCCCTCAAAATAATTTAACGAATACATTTAAACAAAAGCAAAGAAATGAAGGAGCAAATCAATCGTTGATTTTACAAAGTGATTTTGTCAGCCCGATTTTGGAAAAAGCAAAAATTGAATTTGGTGTAAGAGCGCAGATCCGCGAAATAAACAGTAATCAGATTTTTTATGCCATAGATAATAACTCAGGCAATGCTTTTATCATTCCATCTTTGTCAACAAAATACAACAGCAAAGACAATGTGTATGCCGCCTATTCCACGTTCAGTAATACCGTAAAGAATTTTAATTATCAAGTGGGATTACGGGTTGAAAGTTCAGACTATAATGGCGTATTGCCCGATAAAAATCAGTCCTTCGATATTAATTTTCCTGTAAGCCTTTTTCCAAGTTTTGGATTTACAGCAAAAATGAAAAAAGATCAGGATTTACAATTTAATTATTCAAGGAGAATAAACCGACCTAATTTTTTCCAATTATTTCCATTTACTGACTACTCAGATTCTTTAAATGTAAGCAGGGGAAATCCGAATTTAAAACCTGAGTTTACAAACTCAGCTGAATTATCCTATTCAAAAACATTTAAAAACCGCGATAATTTTCTGGCAAGCATTTATTATAAAAGAACCGAAAACCTGATAACACGTTTCCAGGAAAAAGAATTAAGTCCCTATAGCAATACGGATGTTTTGGTAAATACCTATATCAATGCAAGTTCAAGTTATGTAACAGGATTGGAATTGGTTTCGAAAAATAAGATTACAAAATGGTGGGATCTTACTTCAAATTTCAATCTGTTTACAGCAAAAATAAAATTGAGTGATCCAACAATTCCTGAAACAGATCAGTTTGTAAGTTGGTTTGTAAAAATGAATAACTCTTTTAAGCTGCCTAATAATTTTTCCATACAATTATCTGGTGAATACCAATCAAAAACTGTTCTCCCACCAGGTGGTTCTGGAGGAGGTAACAGCCGTGGTGGAATGGGCGGTGGTGGTGGTTTTATGCATGGCGGTTCGCAAAGTACTGCACAGGGATATAACAGACCAAACTATTACGCTGATATTGCAGTCCGTTATGAATTTATGAAAGAGAAACAAGCATCTATATCGGTTAACTGGAGCGATATATTTAGAACACGCCGTACCTATACACATTCAGAATCTGCTTTTTTCATTCAGGATTCTTATCGCCGCAGAGATCCGCAGGTAGTTCGCATAAATTTCAGTTGGCGTTTTGGAAAATTTGATATGAATTTATTCAAAAGAAAAAATACAAGAACAGAAACGGAAGGAATGGAAGGTGGAATGAACTAATAATTCTTCTCAAATATATTTTTAACTTAAAAGTCCCGTATTCCGCGGGACTTTTTTTTTCGCCATCGCTTACCTGTATATTTGAAGCAGATATGCAGCAATTAAAATTTGCAATTATTGGATGTGGTAAAATTTCTACCCGTCATGCTGAGCAGGCTGCAAAGCTTGGCGCAATAGCAGGTGTATGTGATATTGTAAAAGAAAAAGCCGATGCACTTGCTTCCAACTTCAATACAAAAGCATTTTATAATATCAATGATTTATTTGCTGAATTAAAAACAGTTGATATTACAGCTATTTGTACACCCAACGGATTACATGCTACACATTCAATGGTAGCACTGAATGCAGGCTCGCATGTGTTATGTGAAAAACCCATGAGCATCAGCTCCGGTTCTGCAAAAGAAATGATGCAGGTTGCAGAAGTAAACAATAAAAAACTATTTGTTGTAAAATCTACCCGTTACAATCCTGCTCTTGTTCAATTAAAAAAAATAATTTCAGAAAAACAACTGGGAAACTTATTCAGTTTTCAAATGAATTGTTTTTGGAACCGACCCGATATATATTATACAAATGGCTGGAAGGGAACGAATGCATTAGATGGTGGTACCCTCTATACACAGTTTAGTCATTATATAGATGCGATGTTATGGTTGTTTGGCGATGTAAAAACGGCAACCGGTTTTCGCAAAAATTTATTTCATCAAAATGTTATTGAATTTGAAGATTGCGGTACAGCTTCGCTTGAAATGGAAAATGGAATGATAGGAGGATTGAACTGGTCGGTAAATACATTTTTAAAAAACATGGAAGTGTCATTAACGCTGATTGCTGAAAAAGGCTGTATCAGAATTGGCGGCGAGTATATGAATAAAATTGAGTACCTGCTTTTGGACAATGCTGAAATAATAATTAACGATACAGGTAGCGCAAACGATTATGGCTTGTACAAAGGAAGCATGAGTAATCATGATAAAGTATATGAAAATATGCTGCTGGCTTTAAAAGATGATTCACACCCGTTCAGTTATGCATTCGATGGATTGAAAACGGTTGAAACAATTGAAACGATTTATCAAACAATTCCGCTTACTTAGTTTTGAAAAAAATATATTTTACAGTTACCAACGATTTGAATTCAGATCAGCGAATGCAACGGATATGCACTACGCTGGCTGAAAATGGTTATGATGTTACGTTGGTTGGCAGAGTGCTTCCGTCATCTCTCCCACTTTTACCACAAAAATTTAAACAAAAAAGAATAAAATGCTGGTTCAATAAAGGCAAACTTTTTTATTTTGAATTTAATACCCGTCTATCAAGTTTACTTGCATTTAAAAAAATGGATGCAATTTGTGCTATTGATCTTGATACGATTCATCCATGTTACACTATATCAAAGCTTAAAAGAATACTGCGGGTTTATGATGCTCATGAATTGTTTACAGAGATGAAAGAGGTGATAACAAGACCTGCAATAAAAAAAATATGGGACACGGTTGAAAAAAGATTAGTTCCTAAATTTAAATACGGCTATACCGTAAGTGAAAGTATCTCTGGAGAATTTAAAAAAAGATATGGTGTAAATTATGAAACCATAAGAAATCTTCCGGTACTAAAAGAAACAAAATTTTCCTTTTCATCAGAAATATTCATTTTATACCAAGGTGCCGTAAATGAAGGTCGTGGTTTAGAATTTTTAATCCCCGCCATGAAAAATATTAATTGCAAACTCGTTATTTGCGGTGATGGGAACTTTATGCCAAAATTAAAAAAACTAATAACAAAAAATAAGGTTGAAGAAAAAATTGAACTGAAAGGTTGGACATTGCCCGAAAAACTAAGAATTATTTCGCAACAAACAACAATCGGCATTGCTTTAGCAGAAAAAGAAGGGCTGAATCAATGGCTTGCATTGCCCAATAAATTTTTTGATTATATCCATGCAGCAGTTCCACAAATCAGTATGAACTACCCTGAGTATGAAAAAATAAATAACCAATATGAAGTGGCCCTATTGATTGATAACCTGAACCCTGAAACGATTTCAACTACTATAAACGATTTGCTGAAGAATGAAGAAAAAAGAAATCGGTTGAAAGCAAATTGTATAAAAGCACGACAAGTGCTAAACTGGCAAAATGAGGAAAAAAAATTGATTGATTTTTATAAAAATTTATTTGCAACTGATTAATTCAGAAATTTAAACACTGGCAGGTAGAGGCTTGTTTTTAAAAAAAACCTATCGTTTTTTTTTCTTTAGTCTGATTAAATGAGCTAATCGAATCCAATCAAAGTAATGCAAATGCGGATTACAGGAATTAAGATTTTTTAAGATTGATAGATGAAATATCCTTTCTGCTTTTTCAATAAAACCAGTAATAAACAATCCTGAAAATTTTTTATACCAGCGATACAATTTTACATGCTCTGCCAGTCTGACTGCACCCACCTTTTTTTCAAGCATTACTAAATTCTCAACAGCTTGCAAAGATTTTTTAATAAAAACTGAATTTTCCTCAAGTCCTTCATGTAATACAGGATTATCAATTGAGTGGATTGTAATATTTCTTTTCTTTAACTCAATACCAATTAAGGTATCCTCATGCCCGTATTGTTCAAGTGGCGAAGTGGATTCAATACTTAAAAAGATTTCTTTGCGAATTAAAAAATTACTTAAAAGTAATATTTCATTCTTTTCATTTCTTTTACTTTCACGGTTTGTCCCGTATTTCCAGTGCAGTTTGAATTTACAATCCCCCGGCTTGTTTTCATCATATAGTAACCCGCCCGTACAAACTGAGCTATCCCTTTTTACCTGATCAAAATAGTCCCCAATAAATTCTGACTTAATAATTTTAACATCACAGTCCAAAAATAAAAGATGAGCATACCTCGCTTTCTGTGCAAGCAATTGCCGGGTACCATCTCTTCCGAGATTTTTTTCATTGCGGGAGTATAAAATAAAATCACCCTCTGCCAGTTTGGAATTTAAATTATTATACAACTCATCAGATGCATCATCTAATAAAATAATCTCACCAACAATTCTTTCTTTTGAAATCAATTTTGCCAATGAGGAAACAAGCAACGTAACATCTCTGTTATAAATTGGTATGAGAATAGAAAGACTCAAACTTTACATTTGTGCATTATCCATAACACGACCATTTTCGGTACGTATCATTCTTGCGGGAAATTTTTGTACTACGATATAATCATGTGTAGCCATTACAACAGCCGTTCCATAATCTTTTGCAATTTGAAAAAGCAAGCCCATAATTTCATCCGAAGTTTCGGGATCCAGGTTACCGGTAGGCTCATCTGCAAGAATTAATTTGGGAGAATTTAATAAAGCCCGTGCCACATCTACACGCTGCTGCTCACCTCCACTTAATTCAAAAGGCATTTTAAATCCTTTCGATTTCAAACCCACATTACTAAGCACATCAGAAATTTTCTCATCCATCAGTTTATTATCGGTCCATCCGGTGGCACGCAAAACAAATTTCAGATTATCATTTACATTCCGATCTGTAAGTAATTGAAAATCCTGAAACACCACACCCAACGATCGACGGAGAAATGGAATAGTCTTCCAGTTAAGATTTCTTAGATTATGACCCACCACACTCCCTTCACCTTCAGTTAAAGTAAGTTCGCCGTATAATGTTTTTAGCAAACTCGATTTACCAGTTCCGGTTTTTCCAAGCAGGTAAACAAACTCTCCTTTGTTTACTGTGAGGTTTACATCTTGCAATATCAAACTGTTTCCCTGATAAATATTTGCGTTTCTGATTTCTATTAAAGCTTCTGCCATTCTAATATTGGTTTATTGCAAAATAAAGGAAGAAAAAGCAGGGAAGAATAAAAATTTTTATTTTAACTAAAACCTAAGAGATGAAGAACCGATACGAATGATTAACTCTTTTCCTTCAGCTTCCTCTACCCTTCCAATCACCTGCGCATCTACTCC
>JANOFP010000334.1:0-16545 GCA_031413675.1 Bacteroidota bacterium | reverse complement strand
TGACGCTGCCAGTGTTTTGTACTTCCTGTCCATCCAAATGCTGCCACACCATAAAACATTTTTCTCCATTTTACTCTTGCACGGTCACGGAGTGTTGCTAAATCGGGAAGCAAACCACTATACCAGAATAAAAGTGAAACCGTAAAATAGGTTGAAATGGCAAATACGTCCCATAATAATGGAGAATTAAAATTTACCCAAAGTGGACCTCTTGTATTTGGATAAGGTAGTGTAAAGAATGCAACCCAAACACGACCCATATGCCAGATGGGAAATTGTCCGGCACAAATCACAGCAAAAATTGTCATTGCTTCAGCAGCCCGGTTTACACCCGTTCTCCAACCTTGTCTGAATAATAATAAGATGGCCGAGATCAATGTACCGGCGTGACCGATACCAATCCACCAAACGAAATTGGTAATATCATAACCCCAACCAATTGTTTTATGCAAATTCCATTGACCCGTACCATATATAACCTCCATTGTAACGGATACAATTCCGAAAATGAGAAACAAAACTGAAACTATAAAACCGATCCACCATGCACGGGTAGGGCGAGCTTCCACAGGACGGCAAATATCTTCCGTTACCTGGTGATAATCTTTGCTGCCTACCACTAAAGGTGGTCGCACTTGTGATTCGTATCTAAGTAATCCCATATTATTTGCTTTGAGCAATCAGTATCAAACTGTTTGCCTTTATTTTTTTTATGTGACCAGCTTTCGCCTTACTATTAAACTTTTGTTGCGACGCTCCATTCATCGTCCGGTAATTCTATTCAGCATTTTGCAATACTCACTATATATTTCAATCAATCACTCAGCCGCAATTTCTTATTGAACCCCTACGGGGTTCCTTGCTAACTTCTTTTTTCCATCACCGGGTTTCACCCGGTGCTATTAACATTTAAACCCCTTCGGGGTTATGAAAAAATGAAATCATTGAACAATCACTTTGTTCCTGATTAAAAAAAGTATAAACCTTTATTGAAAGAACTATTATCTTTTATCTATTAGTTATTAGCTCAGTTAATGCGGAGCTGACTCTTTCAAAACTTCTTTCTTCTCTTCATGTCCACCGCCGCTATGTGCTGACTCTATCACTTCATCTGTATTTCTCACTTTAGCCAGATAGCTCACATTTGGCAGCGTATGTATTTGCTCAATTACATAAAACAAACGTTGCTCATTATCTTCTCTTAGTTTACTTACTTCGCTTTCCTTATCGTGTGCATTTCCAAATACAATTGCCTGGGTTGGGCATGCAGTCTGACAAGCCGTTTTTGCATCGCCATCCTGTAACATGCGGTTTTCTTTCTTAGCAGTTAATTTAGCTGCTTGTAATTTTTGTACACAGAAAGAACATTTTTCTATCACCCCTCTTGAACGTACCGTTACATCAGGATTTAAAACCATTCTTGTCAAATCTTCATTCATCTGGTGTACGGCTACATCTAATTTTCCTACGAGTTCCTGATCCTGGTTATCAGAAAAACTATCAGCACCTGTATAATCACTCCAGTTAAAACGTCTCACTTTATAAGGACAGTTGTTGGCGCAATATCTTGTTCCAATACAACGGTTATAAGTCATTTGATTCAATCCTTCTGAACTATGATTGGTTGCTGCAACCGGGCAAACATTTTCGCAAGGGGCATTATCACAGTGCTGGCACATCATTGGTTGAAACACCACACCTTTTAAATCATCGGGATTTTTTTCATCGGTAACAAAATAGCGATCCAAACGAAGCCAATGCATATCATGATACCGAATCACTTCTCTTTTTCCAACTATAGGTACATTATTTTCTGCATGACAAGCAACCACACAGGCGCCACAACCAAAGCAAGAATTCATGTCCACATTCATACCCCATTTAATACCGGGTTGTGTATGCATTGGATATAATGTAGCATCGGTACGATAATCTTTTGTCTTTTTTGCAAAATCATCTGCTAATTTATCGCGGTATCCAGAAATTAAATCGGGATGTTTTTTCAATGTAGCCAATGTAGTTTCCCGAACCACTTCAAAACGATCTTCATAAGAATTATGAATCTGCATTTGTGCTACTTTCTCTTCTCTTGAAATTTTTTCAACTTTAATATCAGTCGTTGCATTTACAAACGGGTAAACATTTACACCCATATCTGCAGCTGCCTTACTAAAAATTTCTTTTCTTCCATAACCAACTGCAACAGCAATTGTATTCGCATTCATTCCCGGAATAACCAATACAGGCAATTCAATGCTCTTGCCATTTGTAGCAGTTATTTTAATAACCGGTTTCTCCTGATAGTATTCGTATTCTTTTTTATCAAATTTTATATTAAGCTCTTTTGCTTTTGCAAGTGATATTAAAGCATAATTGCCCCAGGTAGCTTTTGAAATGGGATCTGGTAATTCCTGTAACCAGGGATTACCGGCTTGAGCACCTGTACCTAGCGATATTTTTTGATATAGCACTAATTCATCACCCGTAATTTTTTTGGCAGCCTCAACAATAATTAATGAAGATTCGATGTTACTTCCGTTATAAGAGCCGGCAGAAGCCGCAGGGGGTGGCAATTGAAAAACTCCGTTTTGTAATGCTGTATCAAAATCTGCTATACCTGCACTTGTCCAAAAATTGCGCAGATATGTTTCATAATCCGAAGTATTGCCAGTCCATTTTAATAATGTATTCTGATACTGTCGTGTTTTAAATAATGGGTAAATAGTAGGTTGAATAAAACTAATGCTTCCCGTTTTTGGTTCCGCATCACCCCAGCTCTCTAAATAATGATGAGATGGAATAATATAGTTACAGAGTTCAGTTGTTTCATCCATCCTGTCATTAAAAGAAATGGTGAGTTTTACATTCTTCAATGCAGCTTTAAATTTATCAGCATATTGAAAATTATATGCGGGGTTTGCTCCATTTACTAATAATACTCCCACTTTTCCTTCTTCCATCAACCTAACTAAATCACCCATATCTCTATCAACACCTGCCCGGCTAAGATTTTTTACAGCCCAGTCAATTGTGTTGCCATATGCGCCAATTGCATTGTTAATTGCATTTACTACAATCTGAATATTTTTATCATCGCTGCCGCAAACAACAACTGATGACCCACTATTTGCTTTTAATTCTGCAGCAATTTTCTCAATTCCACTTTTTAATTTTTTATCTTCTATAGCAGGCGCAGTTACAGAACTATCTAATGCTGCTAATATGGCAAGAGCAACAACACCTGTTTCTGAATTACGGTGTGTAAAACGTTCGTCAGCATTTGCACCTGTTGTGCTTAAATAGCTTTCAAACTGGTAATGCTTACTCATGGTTGGATTCTTCTCATCAATTTTTCTACCAGTTGAATACTGACGGGCATTCGCAACAATATTTCCCCATGAGCCTAAGAAATCGGCACCAAGACTTACAATCGTTTTCGCTTTTTCAAAATGATACGTAGGTAATGCTTTGTTTCCAAAACTTACTTCGTTTGCCATAATCATTGCGCTGCAATTGTCTGCATCATACTCTACAACTCTGCTTCCCGGATATTTACCCAGGAAATCCATTATTACATTTTTTGAAGAAGGAGAAACAATAGTACTTGTTAAAAAGACTACAGCAGCTCCTCCTAAATTATTTAATGCATCCCCAATTGTTTTATCTAATTGTTCGAAAGTTGGAACCTCTTCAAATTTTCCGTTTACATTATGTTTTGGAAAACGAATACGGTTAGTATCGTATAAATCTAAAACGGAAGCTTGTGCTCTGGCACTGGTACCACCATTTGTATATTGGCATAAAGTATTTCCTTCTAACTTAATTGGACGACCATCCCGGACTTTTGCAACAACCGGCACCACATCTCCGTCCTGAACATACGTAGTTGCATAATATTTTGCTTCGCCAGAAACTAAATTTTCTGGTTTATTAGCATACGGAATTGCTTTTTTCACCGGCACAGTACAACTTGCAGCAATGGTAGCGGCAGCTGTGCTAAAGCCCAGGTATTTTAAAAAATCACGGCGTGGAGCTTTTGCATCCTGTAACCCATTTTCATCAAAGCCTTCGAATGGCAGTTCATCACGAAACTCATCCGCATTTTTTTTGATAAAGTCTTCTGAACCGTTCAACTCGCCGAAACTTTGCCAGTATTTTTTATCGCTCATAGATCAATTTGAAAAAGTGATAATTTGAAAACCAATTTTATTTGCTCATCAACTGATTATTAATAGTGACATTTCTGGCACTCTAATCCACCAATATTTTCCACTTTCACACTGTCCATTTTACCTGCTTTCATATCATTGTGAAATTTCTCGTAAATGCTATAAAATTTATTCCCGTGTGTGCTGTCATAATTAAAATTTACATTGGTTTGACGATGACAGTTGATGCACCAGCTCATACTTAATTCACTCACCTGTTTTACTTCGTGCATATTTGTTATTTCACCATGGCATGTCTGACATTGTACTTTGCCGGCATTTACGTGCTGGCTATGATTAAAGTAAGCATGGTCGGGAAGATTATGAATCCGGACCCAGGCAATTTCTTTTGCTTTTGTTGGATCGAATGCCTGAGGATTTGCAGGATCAACTCCGGCTGCTTTGTATAATTTATTTATTTCATTTGTCCCGTTCACCATTTCGCCGGCTTCATTATAAATAGCGGGTCCTTTGTATTCAGAAATTTGTTTGTGGCAGTTCATACAAACATTTACAGAAGGAATAGAAGCTTGCTTACCATCCATTGCGCCTCCATGGCAATACAAACAGTTGATTTGATTTAACCCCGCATGTACCTTATGCGAATAATAAATTGGTTGAACGGGTTGGTAGCCAACTTGCCTTCCCAAACCAATCGCATCTCTTGCAATTAAGTATCCACCGATTATAAAAAAGATAATTGCAGCAAGTGCTATATAAACTTTGTTTTTATAAAATACAACTGGTTCTGGTCTGCGAATTCCTTCTTTATCATCGCTCAATTTTTTCAGGTTGCTGTTTACCTGCATCATGATCAGGGCAATAATTGCCATGATAAGAGAAATTACACCAAAGATGATCGAGTTGTTGTTGTTTTCTTGTGGTTTTTCTCCGTCAATTACGGGCGGAGGTGGAGCACCTGCTGTTTTTATATATGCTAAAACAGATTCTACATCTGCATCTTTTAATTCCGGAAATTTTTGCATTTCTGTAGAAGAAAACCCAGCCATTGCTATTGAATAGGGGTCTCCTGTTGCTACAGCTGCTGAAAAATTCTGCACCCACTTAATTAATAATTTACGATCCACCCAACGATCTTCTACTCCTGCTAATGCAGGTCCAATAACTTTAGAATTGATAGCATGACAGCTTGCGCATTTCGTACTAAATATTGCTTTGCCCGCAGCAACATCCTGGGCAACAATTTTAAAAGTAGAAAAAATGAATAAAGTAATTACAAGTAGAGATAGTTTCCTAACTATTGGTTGATGCGGAATCATAGAAGCAATTGATCTGATAAAATGTGGATAAAATTCTTCGACAGGGCACAAAAGTAAGGGATGAACTTAACAAAAAGACAACAGGTTAAAAATTTTTTTAATCCTGACCTGTATTGCGTTTCAAAGGATTTTTTATAGTTTTCAAAAAACATTGAAAACTGATTGTCACAAATCAGTAAAGACATTGATTGATTGAGAACAATTTTGTTTTCCTGATGTTATGTATAAGATTTTTCTGCACTTTTACCGACAATCAAAATAATTATTGGATCTGCCGTTAGCGGATTCAATAATTTGCATGACCTGATATGCTGAAACAGTTACAAAAAAAATGGAATGTAAATGGATTGCAACTTGTTTTAATAATTTGCACATTTGCTATTGGAGGAAGTCTCACCGGTTTTGTTGGCAAAAAAATTATGAATGAACTGGGTATCGGGCAAGATTGGATCTGGGCCGTAGTTTATATTTTACTTATAACCCTTATTTGGCCGCTTGCAGTAATTATTGTCAGCATCCCTTTTGGCCAGTTTTCTTTCTTTATAAAGTATATACGAAAAATCGGAAGTAAGTTCGGAATAGGAAATGATTGAAATTTTTAAATTGCGAATTGTCGATTACAACCCGAATCACTTCATCCTTTTCAAATCAGCTTCCGCGGCTATAAATCCAAAACTTGCCCACTGGTTTCCCGCCACTATTTTCTCCAGCAATTCTTTTGCTTTTTTCTTTTGCCCTTTTTCTAAATAATAATTTGCCAACCCAAATCCAAGTGTTGCATTGCTGATGTTATCCTGAGTCAATGTTTTTTCTCCAAAGGAGTCCATTCGGACAATTAATTTTTTATCATCATTGTTTTTATACATTAATAATATTTCGTGGTAATCTTTGTTTTCAATTATATCCATTTCAGCTTTAATCGTTTTCAGTAATTCATCGGCTTCTTTATTTTTTCCTAATCGCTTCATCGTAATAAAAAGCCAATTGGCGGTAGCTACATACATATCATCGTTATCGGTAATTTCTAAACATTCGTTGAAGGCTGCCATTGCATTTTTATAATCGCCCTTAAGAAAATGAACAAGACCCAAATGATACCAGGTATTGCTTTGCAAAGTTCCGGTAGGTATATTTTGAGCATTCGGCAACCCGTCTTCCTCAACTTCGTCCACCTGATCCTTAAATAGAATAGTGGCTTTTGTTAAATCTGCAATTGCCAGATCAAAACACCGAACAGTGATATAACGATGACCGCGGTGTCTGTAAAATTTTGAATTTTTAGGGTGAAAAGAAATTCCCTGAGAATAAATTGCGATTGCTTCCATATATCTCCCGGTATAAGCTGTTCTTCGTCCGTACCATATTATATGTTCAGCATTGGCTGAGTCCTTTATTAATTTAGATTTTGCTTCTTGCAACTTTTGTTCATACTGTTTTCGTGTTTCATCTGAAAGCTGAGGCAGTACAATAGGCGAGCAGGGTAGTTGTTGTGCTTTCACAAAAAAGCTGGTTGTTACAAACAAAAAATAAAAAATAAATTTTTTCATATACTGAATTTTGAAAGAAAATAAATTCAATCTGTAATGCGAAGATTCGTTTTTTTATAGAAAGAGAACATGATTGGAAAGGATTATTTATAAGAAAACTCTGTATCAGTATATTTGCCCGGTGAAAAAAATTGCTGTTTTTGCTTCTGGAGCTGGTAGTAATGCTGCTAAAATTATAGAACGCCTTACCCACAACCCTTCTCCTGGCGGAGAGGGGAGCAACATCGATCCGAAAATTGAAGTTGCTTTAGTTGTTTGTAATAAACCTGGCGCCGGTGTTTTAAAAATTGCCGCAGAAAATAATATTCCAGCTCTATTATTAGATAAAGAAAAATTTTTTCGTGGTGATGGGTACTTACAGGAGTTAAAGGATCGGGGTATTGATTTTATTGTACTCGCTGGCTTTCTCTGGAAAATACCTTCTGTACTTATAAAAGCATATCCAAAAAAAATTATTAATATTCATCCTGCATTATTACCACACTATGGCGGTAAAGGAATGTATGGACAATTTGTTCACGAAGCCATAATTAAAAACAAAGAAAAAGAAAGTGGCATCACCATTCATTATGTAGATGATCTTTACGATCATGGTGATATTATTTTTCAGGCACATTGCCCGGTATTAAATGATGATACAGCAGAAACACTTTCAAGTAGAATTCAACAGTTAGAACACCAGTTTTTCCCAATAGTGATTGAACAGGTGATCCGGGAAGAAAATAAATGAAATTCATCTGTAAGAAGTGGTATTAATCGAACACTTCACAATTTAAAACAATACTTTAATGGGATTATTTAGTTAATACCTCTGACTTTATATTCTCTTTTACATTTTCTTTTGTTACTTGCCGCTTTATATAAATCATTTGACAAAACGCATCTACTACATACTTACTTTTTTCTGTATATTTCTTTTTGCTAATCGTACACTTTATGCACAGTATAAAGTAAAAGGAAAAGTATATGACAGTACCCGCAGCTACCCCATGCAGTTTGTAACGGTACATAGTACAGCTGGCAAACTTGTTATTTCGGATGATAAAGGATTGTATGAGATAAATGTTGGTGAAAAAGACTCCATCTGGTTTAGTTACCTCGGTAAGCCAACGATGAAATACCCGGTGCTTACTATGGCAACTCCTTTGCAATTTGATATAGCATTAAATATTGGTAGTAATGTTTTAAAAGAAATAAAAATAAGAACCCGGGATTACAAACAAGATTCGATTCAAAACCGGATTGATTATGCAAAAGCATTTAACTGGCAAAAACCAAAATTAAGTCCTGTAAGTTCTTCGGGAGTTGGTGCTGCTGTCGGTTTTGATTTAGACGAAATCATCCGCATGTTCCAGTTTCGCAAAAACAGAAATGCCGCATCGTTTCAACGAAGGCTGTTTGAACAGGAACGGGAAAAATTTGTTGACAATCGTTTTAATAAAGGGCTTGTTCTTCGCCTTACCGGGTTGTTGGGTACAGCTCGGGATAGTTTTATGTTGCACTGCCGGCCCATTTATGAATTTTGTCTTATGGCAAACGATTATGACTTTCAATTATTCATTAAAGACTGTTTTCAGGATTATAAAAATCAAAAAGCTGCCGGCAAAATGAAATTGCAGGATAATTAATCTTTTTTATTTTCCTTATCTGCATTTTATAATTAGTGCTATCTTTCTGCACACTTAAACCAACTTTAACATGAAACGTTTTTTCTTTTTTGCAACATTCTTTTTGTTTCTGCACCCGGTTAGTTTTTCTCAAAATGGTGAAAAGACAAAAATCAAAACAAAAATATTACAACCAGCAAAGCCGGAAACAGTTGGCTTTTCTCCGGAACGGTTAAAAAGAATTGATGGAAATATAAATGAGTGGATGAAAGATGGCAGACTGAATGGTTGTGCCGCATTAATCATCCGCAATGGAAAAATAATTTACAACAAAGCATTCGGTTACGATGATTTAGAAAAAACAAAACCCATCCGAACCGATAATATTTTCCGCATTGCATCACAAACAAAAGCAATAACGAGTACAGCCATCTTAATGCTGTATGAAGAAGGAAAATTTTTATTGGATGATGCCGTGTCAAGGTATATTCCTGAATTTGCAAAACAACAGGTATTGGATAAATTTAACCCGGCTGACAGCAGTTATACAACAATACCTGCTAAAACTGAAATTACCATCCGGCAGTTACTTACCCATACATCGGGTATTGGCTATGCACAAATAGGAAGTAAAGAAGCGAATGCAATTTTTTCCAAAGCAAATATTACTGCCGGTATTGGTGTGGAAAAAGGAAGGATGCTTGCCGATGATATGAAGAAGCTGGGAAAGATTCCGCTTATGCACCAGCCCGGAGAAAAATTCACTTATGGATTAAATACAGATCTGTTGGGATATTTAGTTGAGGTAATAAGCGGAATGCGGTTAGATGAATTTTTTAGAAAAAAAATATTTGAACCGCTGGGCATGAATGATACTTATTTTTATTTGCCAGTGGTAAAACAAAACAGGTTGGTAGGTTTTTTTGAAGAGGTTGATAAAAAATTAGTAAAAAAGTCGGTGGTACAAGAAGGCTGGAAGGTAGATGCAAATTATCCCAATGGTGAAGGAACTTATCTTTCTGGTGGTGGTGGCTTGTCATCCACCATGCTTGATTATGCAATTTTTTTACAAACGATTTTAAATGGTGGCGAATACAATGGCAAACGGATTTTATCCCGCAATACCGTACGCATGATGACCATGAACCAGATTGGTGATATTAATATGGGTAACAATAAATTTGGATTAGGTTTTGGAATAACAACAGAAAAAGGAAGTTCAATTTTACCAACACCCCAAGGTGTATTTGAATGGGGCGGCGCATTTGCTACAACCTATTGGGCGGATCCGAAAGAAAATTTGATTGGAATTTTTTACAGACAACTTTATAAATCAACATTCGGAGAAATAGGCAATAAGTTTAAAGTATTAGTGTACCAGGCATTGGAATAAAAATTATTTATGGAAGTACATTCACATACCGCTCCCGCATCTGGCGGGACAGGCAGAAAAAAATGGACCCACTATTTCTGGGAGTTTCTCATGTTGTTCCTTGCCGTTACTCTTGGTTTTTTTGTAGAAAACCAACGGGAGCATTATATTGAAGGCATGCGTGAAAAAAAATATATACACTCTTTAGTTGCTGATTTGATGTTCGACACCACAAGTTTTAGTAATGGCCTGAAAAGAAAGAGAAGTGCCATCCGGGCTTTTGATTCAGCCATCCATTTGCTGAAAAATTATAACAGCAATGAGGAAACCAACCAAAAATTATATTCCCTGGTGCGGCTAAACAACCCGTCAGTTCAGAAAATTAAAATTAATTATACCGCTTTTGATCAGATGCGGGCTTCCGGTAACCTGAGACTGATACGCAGCCAGAATATTATTGACAGTATTAATACCTATTATTTCCTTGCAAGAGATATTGAACGGGTAAACGATATACAGGAAGATCGGTTCATAGCAAAGACGGAATTTGAAGGAAAAGTATTTGATGGCGTAGTTTTTCAAAACATGATGGATGTGGAAGAATTCAAATTTAAACCCCCTTCCGGAAATCCTTTGTTGGTTACTTCAGATAAGGCGGTACTGAATGAATTTATTGTAAGAACTCATTATCTTATTTCCATTATGCTTTTTTCAGAAGAGGATGTAAAAAATCAGCAAAACAGGGCAATTAGGCTAATTAATTTTTTAGTGAAAAAATATAATATCAAATTAAATTAATTTTGGAAACTCATCATCACACACATACTCCAAGAAAAAAATGGACCCATTATTTCTGGGAGTTTCTCATGTTATTTCTTGCTGTGTTCTGCGGTTTCCTGGCAGAGTATACGCTGGAGCATAAAATTGAGAAGTCAAGGGAAAAACAATTTATTCAATCATTAATGAATGATCTGAAAGCGGATACAGCAAATATAACCCGGCTAAACAGTTTTCGCTTAAACATTCAGGATCGATCAGATTCTCTTTTTGATTTACTCACTTCAAAATCGTATCCCGAAAACGGGTTTGAAATTTATCATCACGGCAGCTATCTTTCCCGCAGAGCTTTTTTTTATTCGGCAGATGGTACGATGCAGCAATTAAAAAATTCTGGTGGATTGAGGTTAATATCCAATGTGCAGATTGCTGACAGTATAAAAGCTTATGATGTTTTATACCGGAATATTTTACAACTACAGGTACTGGAAGAAGAGCAGGTAATAAAATATAAGGACCTGGCAGGCCGTGTTTTTGATGCAGCTATACTTGTAAGATTTTATTGGGACAGGAACTTATCCAAAGAGAGTACAAACCTTTTCAAATTCAAATTAGGGCAATCAAATCCGGAACTAATAAATGAATTATGTAATTCACTTACTTACAGATCCGGGAATTCCGGCCGGATTCATCTTGAGCTTGAAATACTTAAATGGAAAGCAGTGCATTTAATAGAACTGATAAAAAATAAATATCATATTGAATAATCTCACTCTTTCTTTTTAAAGACATTCATTTGCAATAAAAATAAAACCGCACCTGCTGAAAGAAAAATGGCAGCATTGCGAAGCTCTGATAATTTTGCTGCCGATAATAACCAGAAAGAAAGAAGAATACCCATTACTGCAAGAATATTTCCGTAACGAATTTTAAAATAATTTTTTTGTTCCTTCATCGTTTTGCGCAACTGCAATAAAGAACCACATCCAACGAGATAACCAACCACCCGGATAATAGCAGAAATAGTAAGTGCAGATATAAATGACCAGGATAAGGCAACTGCAAATGCAACCACACTTACAAAAAGTATGGACCAGGTTGGTGTTTTATATATTGGATGAACGTAAGAAAAAAGTTTGGGAAACTGACCCTCTTCGCTTAATGCAAATGGCATTCTTGATCCACCGAGAATAATAACCATCAAAGTGCCAAGAATAGAAATTACCGCTCCGGTTGTAATTAATAAGCCACCGGCATTTCCCATAAACCCAATCGCTGCATCTGCCAATGGCTTATCGGTTGATGCTAGTGTAGGCAAAGTGCCGATGCTTACAACTTGTATAAGTATATAAAAAGCTGCAATAACTCCGGTAGCCGTAAGCAATGCAAAGGGTAATATTTTTGCGGGATTTTTTATTTCCCCCGAAGTGATGAGCACCGTTTCGAACCCACCGAATGCAAAAACCAAAAGCAATACTGAATTGGAAAATGCCGGAAGGGTAGGAATATGTTTTACTACAAATAAAGATGGCTGAAGAAAAAACAAACCCACTAAAATAAAAATAGCAAGCGGAATTAATTTCGCCAGTGTTAATATATTGCTCATAGTCGCAATGTTTTTTATCCCCGTATGATTAATATAAGTAAGAGCCACTGTGATGACAAGCATAATACATGCTCTTGTAAATGGCTCATTCATTGCCGGAGAAAAAAAAGAGAGATAAGTGGGGATAAGATTAATAAGTGTGGCATACGTAAATATTCTGGAAAGCAATAACAACCAACCCATGAGGAATGCAGGAAATTTTCCGAAAGAAGCTAAAGTATAAATATAGGGACCGCCGGTTTTATCAAAACGGCTGCTTACTTCTGCATAGCATAAAATAAAAATAAGCACTACGGCTGCGCAAACAAAAAATGCAGCAATACTATAAACCCCAGATTGGTTAAAAATTTTAGATGGCAGTCCAAAAATGCCGGCGCCAATAATGCTGTTGATGGTTAACAAAACCAAATCCCATTTTTTTATACCACGGTTAAGCATTTGAACAATTTAATTTGAACTAATTTATTTAGGTTTTACTGACTCTCCGTATGAAGCAACTATATTTTTTTTGAACCACATAGTCACATAGAAACATAGGTTTCACATAGATTTCTATGTGTTTCTTTCTATTGTGTACTATGTGCCTATGTGGTTCCATTATAAGATTGTGATAGAGGGGCAGTCACTTAGGTTTTTAAATATATGCAACTGCTGCGGAAGAATTGAAAATGGCTGGTATATTTGGTATATAATCTGAAAAATATGGAACAAACAACACTTGGTATTGGCACAAGGCTACAACACACACATTTTGGACCCGGCGTTGTAGTTGGCCTTCGTTATGCCACTTATCTTATTTCATTTATCAATCATGGAATAAAAGAAATTGATAAAACAGATACAAAGCTGGAAGAAATAATACCTGAAAATATTTCGGTAGAAATAGAAACACATAGTGAGGTAGAAAAATCGTTGTTGAAAATTTTAAAACTCTGGGGTGGCATTACTGAAAATGTGCCATTGGGTGATAAGTGGCATGGCGGCACCCTACTGATTCAACCCGCCGATAAAACATTGAAGCCAAAAGAAATTCCGATTGATGATTTCTTTCACAAAATTGTTATGCTACGGGATCGGTTAAGAGTGCTGGAACAAAATATCAACAGTAATAAAAAACTAAGTGATGAAGATAAAGTGAACATTCAGCAATATATCACCCGCTGCTATGGATCGCTTACCACCTTCAATGTATTGTTTAGAAACAAAGAGCAATGGTTTGTTGGCGATAAAAGTGAATAGGGTATAAGCGGGTGAATCGTTGCATCAAAAACTCAGACATTTATTATTTACCAAAAAAAGATAAAGTATGAACCCGACAACCAAAGGAAGAATTATCCGACTGATAATTTATATTATAGTTGGCTTTGCCGCTGCATTCCTTTATAGCTATTTTAAAAAATAAATTAAGAGAAATGGAAGTACATGCACATACCCACACCTCTCCCGCATCAGGCGGGACAAGCAGAAAAAAATGCATTTTTATGAAAAGCAAAATGATTGTTCTGTTTCTTTTGATTCGTGTACTGGCTTACGGACAGGCAGACAGTACAAACCTAATTGTTCAGCAATTGATGAAAGAACAAAAAATTACCGGGCTTGGACTTGCTGTAATTAAAAACGGGAAAACCGTGGTAAATAAAGGTTATGGTTTAGCCAATGTAGAACACAATATACCTGTAACAGCAGAAACGGTAATCCGGCTTGGCTCAGTCAGCAAACAATTTTTTACAACAGCTATTCTAAAATTAAAGGAAGAGGGGAAACTAAGCATTGAGGATTCTGTCCATAAATTTTTTCCGGATGCGCCTGAAACATGGCGACCCATCCAGTTAAAACACCTGATGTCTCACAGTTCAGGATTAAAAAGAGAAGGCCCGGCTTATAATAATTCAGTTATTCAACCAGATCTTGTAATTATTAAGTCAGCTTATTCTCTACCACTCGATTTTAAGACTGGCGAAAAATATCAGTATTGCAATCTTGCTTATTTTATGCTTGCCGAAATTATCACACAGGTAAGTGCTATGCCCTGGCAGGATTATATACGTGAAAAATTTTTTATCCCCGCCGGAATGATGAACAGCGGCATGACTGATTTTTATCCAATCATTCCTCATCGTGCCAGTGGTTATATGCACAAAAAAGATACGCTGATGAATGCTGATGCCATGTATGCAGTAAGGCCAAGTGGCGGTTTTCTTTCCACAACTACTGATATGATATTATGGGATAAAGTACTGAGAGAAAAAAATATCATCCTAAAAAAAGAAAACTGGGAATTATTATGGCAGCCTTTTATTAAAACATCAGATAATGCTAATTCCAAAGCATACTATGGCTTTGGATGGACAATTGATGAGTATAACGGACGCAAAACAATTTCTCATAGTGGTGCTAATACTGGTTTCCGTGCATATTATACCCGTTTTGTAAATGATGGTTTGTCCATCATCATTATGACGAATACAGATGAAGCTAACCCAACAGCTATTGCCAGGGCCTTATCAGATCATTATTTCAGAAACAAATAGATTTATATATGAAAAGATTACTGCTATTACTTGTACTGCCACTTCAACTCTGTACACAAAAAAATAATAAAGAAGATATTGTCCGCTGGGAAAAACAGGCAAAGGATATTACCATCATCCGCGACAATTGGGGCATTCCGCATGTGTATGGAAAAACAGATGCCGATGCCGTATTTGGTTTGCTGTATGCACAATGCGAAGATGATTTTAAAAGAGTGGAGATGAACTATATTGAAAAGCTGGGCCGTATGGCCGAAGTAAAAGGCGAAAGTTCGCTATATGATGATTTGTATATACGCCTCATCATTGATTCTGCCGAAGCTGTGGCTGATTATGACAAAAGCCCCGACTGGCTGAAAAAACTAATGAATGCCTATGCCGATGGCATCAATTATTTTTTATACAAAAACCCGCAGGTAAAACCAGTGTTGCTTACAAAATTCAAACCCTGGTATCCTTTGTTGTGGACAGATGGCAGCATCGGCGCTATCAATACAGCCGATGTTTCGGAAGAAGATGTAAAAATGTTTTACGGAAATACTGATCGATCCACTTCCTTCGTGGCACCAAAAAAAGAAGAAGAAAAAGTAGATGGGTCAAATGGATTTGCTATTGCTCCATCCCAATCTGCTTCCGGCAATGCTTTATTATATATTAACCCGCATACTACATTTTATTACCGGCCGGAAGTGCAGATGAATAGTGAGGAAGGTCTTCATGTACATGGCGCAGTCACCTGGGGACAATTTTTTATTTACCAGGGTTTCAATGAGCATTGCGGTTTTATGCACACTACTTGCAATGTTGATGTAGCCGATTTGTATGAACTGAAAATTTCAAAACAAGGAGAAAAATATTTTTATACCTATAATGATTCTTTGAAACCGGTGGAAGAAAAGAAAATGCTTTTCCGTTATAAGGATGGTAATGGTATGGTTTCAAAAACCATCACGACTTATTTCACACATCATGGGCCTGTGATGGCTAAGCGGAATGATAAATGGATAAGTTTACGTTCTTATAACCGGGCAATGAACGGACTGATACAAAGCTGGATGCGGAACAAGGCAACCGGGCTGGATGATTATAAAAAAATAATGGATCTGCGTGGCAATACTTCCAACAACACTGTATTTGCCGACAGCAAAGGAAATATTGCTTTCTGGCATGGCAATTATGTTCCCAAAAGAGATACAACATTTAATTGGACATTACCACAGGATGGAAGCATAACTACTACCGAATGGAAGGGTGTGCATGAAGTAAATGAAACGGTTCATGTTTATAATCCGGTAAATGGCTGGTTGCAAAATTGTAATTCCACACCTTTTACTTCAGCAGGTGACAACAGCCCGAAGAAAAAAGATTATCCGATCTATATGGCTCCGGATGGCGAAAATTTTCGGGGCATTAATGCTGTAAGGGTTTTACAAGAAGAAAAAGCATTTACTCTTGATAAACTCATTGCTGCGGGGCTTGTGAAAGACGCGATTTACGGCCAACGTCCATGGAGCCGGAGGGAAATGGCAAGAATCATCGGAATTGCTTTAAAAAAACAAGAAGACACGGAAAACATTTCAGGAGAGTACATTCAGGGTATTTTAAATCGACTCAAAG
>JANOFP010000333.1:0-2373 GCA_031413675.1 Bacteroidota bacterium | reverse complement strand
CCCCAGTTTATGCCGCGAGAATGACAGCTATGGCATTCTTGTGCGTGCAAATAGTGCGGCATATTTACGTATTTCATTATCATGCAAGGGTACAGTGGGCGCAGAACGGATCAGTGAAAAACCAACTCTTTGTTGGCAACGCTTAATTCGGCTGCACGTTTTTCTTTTTCTTCGTTTTGAAAAACCAATTCTTTGTTGGCAATGCTTAATTCGGCTGCACGTTTTTCTTTTTCTTCGTCTTGAAAAATTAATTCTTTGTTGGCAATGCTTAACTCGGCTGCACGTTTTTCTTTTTCTTCGTCCTGAAAAGCAAGTTCTATATTGGCAACCCCTAACTCTGCTGCCCGTTTTCCTTTTTCTTCTTTTTGATAGGCAAGTTCTAAATTAGCAATACCTAACTCGGCTGCCCGTTTTTCTTTTTCTTCGTCTTGAAATACAAGTTCTTTATTTGCAATGCCCAATTCTGCTGCCCGTTTTCCTTTCTCTTCTTGAAAAAAGGCAAGTTCGCTGCGGGCAATGATTAACTCTGCTGACAGTTTTTCTTTTTCTTCTTTGAAAAGGGCAAGTTCTTTGCGGGCAATGATTAACTCATCCTCATCCAATTTTTTTAGTTTAGTTATATTCTTTACTGGCATTTAGTTTTGTTTTACGTATTCAAACTGTTTTGCACAGTGAGCACAAAATTTTCCCGGGTAGGTTGAGAAATTTTTTGTGGTATTATAAGTGTAATAAACGTTTGATGAATTATTTTTTTGAATTGCGAAAATTCTGAGGGCTTGCGGATAAAATATTGTGCCCCGTTTATAAAAAGCAGGTTTACAACTTCCTGTTCAAAGGAAGTGGAGAAAATGATAACAGGAAGCCCTTGTAGTCTTTGGCTACCTTTTATTTCTGATAAACATTCAAAGCCGTTTTTGCGTGGCATGTTGAGATCGAGAAAAAGGACATCCGGAAGTTCGTTTAAATTGTTGTTGAGGTGTTCCATCAGTTTCTCCCCGTCATGCAGCGTAGAAAGCTGGGTAGTCATCAGTAATTCCTCTACGGCCTCTCTAAAAAAGATGCAATCGTCTGTATCGTCATCGGCAAGCAGAATGTTCAGCGGTTTTAAATTCACATTTTAAAAATTTATCCGTGATTTATTTTTTTTATTGTATTCATGCAACTGCATTTTACTAATTTATTTCTCAATCATTTTTGTTCCCTTCGGCCGGTCACCGTTAGAAGCGTTAAGTATATATTTTAATGGATTCTTCGAATATATTTTTTCTTCCGCTATCGGCAGTGCATGTTGTATCACCTGTTTCAGTTGTGCAAAATCGCTGGGCTTATGAATATATACATGCGACCCACTTCTGAAAAGCAAGTTGATTGTATCCCAGGAGTTAGATGTTGAGAACATAACTACTGGAATGTCTTTTAATTTTGCGTTTCGTTTTATTTCAGCTAAACATTCCATGCCGTTTTTACGGGGCATATTGATATCGAGAAATAGAACATGCGGTAGTTGCTCTGAATTTTCATCCAGGTAGCTCATCAGTTGTTCGCCGTCATGCACGGTGGTAAACTGTGCAGATAGATCCAATTCTTCCAATGCATGTTTGAAAAAATTGCAATCATCCAAATCGTCATCTGCTAGCAGTACATTCAGATGTTTTGTATTCATATGCTGGAATTTTTATTATTTGTTTTTTTTTGAAAATATTTTATTTAGCTTTTCTTTTTCCCTTTAAGAGTTCTTTTTTCTATTAGTTTTATAAGCGACTGATGAATGAGTTCTTTTAGTTTTGAAAAATCACCGGGTTTGCGGATATAATCCTGTGCTCCCAGTTTGTACAGCACATCTATCATACTTTGCTCGTAATTCGGATCCATGGTGTAGGATGTTGAAAACATGATCACAGGTAAATCTTTCAGTTTACTATTTTCCATTATTTCAGTTAAACATTCAAACCCACTTTTTCGAGGCATGTTCAGATCCAAAAAAAGTACATCCGGCAACTGTTCTATGTTTTTAGAAAGATAATCCATCAACCGCTCTCCATTATTCACCATGGTAAGCTGAGTAGAAATGGGTATTTCACTCAAAGCTTTCTCAAAGAAAAAGCAGTCGTCGGTATCGTCATCTGCAAGCAGTATATTCATTTGCTTTTTATTCATGGGTTACCGGTTTTATTTAAGCACATATTTTGAAAGTAGGTTATCATAAATTAATTTCCTGCAGATTTAGCCGGCTTTCTTTTATCACTTTGCGCAGCGAATGAAGAATAAGTTCTTTAAGCTCAGCAACACTACCCGGCTTGCGGATATAATCCTGTACTCCCAGTTTATAAAGCACCCCTATCATGCCCTGTTCGTAATTAAAGTCCTGTGTGT
>JANOFP010000332.1:0-21124 GCA_031413675.1 Bacteroidota bacterium | reverse complement strand
CTGCCGCCACCTATTCCGATAACACCACTTACCTTCCCAAATTCTTCTTTCAATTGTTTTGCCAGCGCATCTACATAAGTTGTTTTGGGTTCGTAAGTAACATCTACAAAAATTATTTTATCATTTCCTCTTACCGGAATTCTGTTTGGCAATTCTTTTCCTTCTCCACCGGATCCTTCGGAAAAAAAATGATCAACTAAAAAAATCATTGGCGCAGTTCCTTTTCTGTGCGGGGCTATTATTTCATCCAGTTGATTAAAACTACCACGGCCATAGATTACATATCCTACTAATTTAAAATTTCGAAACTTCATGAGTATTATTTGTGCTGCGAATTTACAGGATAAAGAATTAACTGCTATGGCACAGGAGGACGTGGGGGTTTGACCGTAGCTCAAAACCTTGCTGTAAAAAATTAACCACAAAGAACGCAAAGTTCAGCGCAAAGAACACGAAGGCCTAACTATATGTTGTATGAGTATACGTTCAAAACCTTTGTGCCCTCTGTGTGATTTCCTTTGTGAACTCTGTGGTAAAACCCGGCTAATAAACAGGAATTTGAAATGATTTTAAAAAGAAGCATCTTGAGCAAAATTTTTTTATGCCCGAAAAAAAGGAAACAATTACAGTAGGTGGTTATCCCGCTTCTCATATAATTGCACTTGCAGTTGGTACATGCGAAAAACTAAACTGGAATACAAAGTATGCCGGCGAAAACATCCTGGTTGCCTATACTCCCCGCAGCTGGAATAAATGGGATTTGGAAATAACGGTTGAAGCAGCCGACAATCGGCTAACGGTAACCAGCAAACAAATTCACAACGAGTCATTTGATATGGCGGGCAGAAATAAAAAAAGAATTGAAGAATTTTTAGCTGCTTTCAATGAAGTAAAACACGGAGCAACGGATCATAAAATAGGAGAATGGTTAGGTAAAATAAATTTATTACAGCAATCAACAATTGTTGCTGCACAGGAAGAAGTAAAACAAGCAGAAGAAATTAATAAAGTAATGAACACGGGAAGCAGTAATCTGTATATCACGTATGGAATTATTGCAATCAATGTGCTGATGTTTGTAGCCATGGTGGTGGATGGAGCGGGGATTATGGAATTAAATCCATTGGTACACATTAAATGGGGAAGCAATTTTACCGCACTTACACTTACCGGCGATTGGTGGCGGCTTTTTACAAGTGTGTTTATTCATTTTGGGGTGATCCATATACTTATGAATATGTATGCACTGTTTATGATCAGTGTTTACCTGGAACCGATGCTTGGTAAAATAAAATTTATTACAGCTTATTTATGTACAGGAATTTTTGCTGGGCTGGTAAGTTTATGGTGGCATAAGGAAGGAACCAATAGCGCAGGTGCATCCGGAGCCATCTTTGGGATGTATGGAGTTTTTCTTGCATTGCTTACCACCAAACTCATTCCGCAGGTTATGCGAAAAGGATTACTGCAGAGCATTGGCGTATTTGTTGTTTTTAATCTTATTTATGGAATGAAAGGTGGTGTTGATAATTCTGCACATATCGGCGGATTAGTGAGTGGCTTTATAATTGGATATTTATATTGGTTTGCTATTACGAAAGAAGAAACACAATCCGGAGTTGTAAAATTTTTAATTCCCGCTATTTTATTAATCACATTTGCTTTCGCCTATTTTTATCTCACAGATAATAAAATGAGTGATGAATCAAGAAATTCAATACTAACAGAAGTAGGGGATTCAAAATATTAAGACCACGCATTGTTTACAGGCAAATACAATGAGTTTGTAGAATGGCAGGATAAAGCAACTCCCGTACTGTCGGATACCACACTCACGATTCCGGAGTTTAAAAAAATTATTGCAGATATATCTTATCCGGCATGGAATAAAGCAGACAGTTTATTAAACGAGATGGATAAATTAAACGTATCGCCGAATGCACACAAGAAAGTAAGTATTTTAAAACAATATACCGAGCTGCGAAGAACAGAGCTGATGCTGCGGGATAAATTGAATGATACAAATGATGAAACGGTATTGAAACAACTCAACAGCACAATTCAGGAAATAGACAAACTTATGGCCGAGCTTGTTAAACTGCAATAAAAATTACCAGACAGATTTTATTTTATATACAGAACAGGAAACCAGGTTTGAATAAACAGCATCGCTGAACACTTCAATACCCGTATCCTTTTCGCCGGGAAATATTTGTGTGGTAAATACCCGCTCTCCATCATTTACAAAAACCTCGGCGATGCTATTATCAAAGAAGATTCGTAACCGGATTTTATTCCCCGCAAATGAATAGGGAATTTCAAACCTGTTTAGCGTTGAAAAATTTTTATTGAAAGATTGATTGGCGGTTTTACTCCTATCAATGTACAGAACCTTTTTATAGGTATCGTACCCAATTTCAAAAGCATGATCATTGCCCACCGCCAGGCGGACACCTGCAATCGCATTATCGTTGGCTTGTATTACAACTTCCATTTCAAACTGCTGTAAACTCAAAGGCAGGTCAATGGATTTTTCAATGATCCTGGCTTTAGTGGAATAAACCAACTGCCGCAACGTTTTTATTTTTTCAACTGGTTTTTGAATCAATATCCATTCACCATTTATTTTTTTTACACTTAGCGATCTGGGAATTGACATTGCTCCTTTCCAGGGTGTGGTTGGAATATCATTTGCATAGTTCCAGTTATTTAACCATCCAATTGCTATTGGCACATGCGATGCCGGCAATTGTCCGTACGTAATGGCCGCATAATAATCCGGACCATAATCAGGACGGTAAATTTTATCTGTGGGGTTTTCGTTTATAAATTTTATACCATCAAACTCACCAACAAAATATTGCATGGATGCATTCTGCGATGTTTGTAATAGCCATTTCTTTTTACCCGGCATACCCGCAACGGGAACCTGCGTTAAATCGGGACACTCCCATACACCGCTTGTATCTCCTGCGGGACCAAAATCACTCAGATGATTCCATTCTTTTAAATTTTTAGAGGAATAAAATTGTACAAAATGCTCTATCGGAAACATTAATGCCATTACCCAATATTTTTTTGGAGCATACCAGAAAATTTTAGGGTCACGAAAATCTTTTTTATGCAAATCAAGCACCGGGTTCTTATCATATTTTGTCCAGGTAATTCCATCATCCAAACTAAAAGCAATATGCTGCGATTGATTTACATTTTCAATATGGCCGGTATAAACAGCAACCAATGGAGTTTGCCCTTTTTTCCCAAAGCCACTTGTATTATTTATATCAGCCACACAAGTTCCGGAAAAAATCATGATGCCGTTTTCTTCCGGTATTGCTATGGGTAAATGTTTCCAATGAATAAGGTCTTTGCTAACTGCATGTCCCCAGGTCATATGTCCCCATACATTATCAAAAGGATTGTGCTGGTAAAAAAGATGGTATTGCCCTTTGTAAAAAACAAGACCGTTTGGATCATTGATCCAGTTTTTGGGTGTAGAGAAATGAAACTGTGGCCTGTATTTTTCTTTATATAAAATTTCCTGTGCATTGGATAAAAGTGATATGCAAAGATTGAATAATAATAATACGATTTTCATATTTTATTTTTTTACCACTAAGAACACGAAGCGCAAACACAAAGGACACAAACTTATAACACCAAACGCTTGATTCCATTTTTCAACAATGTAACATTAAAATTAATAAGCAGCCCTAACCTGTTGCCTGAAAGCTTAAGATAGGTCAATACTTGTGCCGTATGTATATCCGTTAAAGCATCTACCGATTTTATTTCAACAACCAGTTTGGTTTCTACCAAAAGATCAATGCGATATCCGATGTCAAGCTTAACAGTTTCATAAATTAGCGGAAGCGGCTTCTCTTTCTCAACCCGATATTCTGCTTTAGCAATTTCATAAAACTGACATTCTTTATAGGAAGATTCCAGCAACCCGGGACCAAGTGCTTTGTGCACTTTTATCGCAAGTCCAATTACTTCATTCGATAGTTTATTAAGGTCACCTGAAATTTCCTGGTATATCATATTTTTCGTGTTCTTCGTGAATTTTTTTGTGCCCTTTGTGGTAAAAAAAACTATAATAACCCCTTGGCTTTTTCCAAATCTTCCGGTGTGTCTATTTCAATGCCCATGTAATCTGTAATCACCATTTTCAACGAAACGCCATTTTCAAGATAGCGGAGACATTCAATTTTTTCTGCAGCTTCCAGCGGGGTTATTGGCCAGGCGGTAAAATTTAATAATGCCTGTTTGCGGAAAGCATACACACCAATATGTTCGTAGTATGTAGTGGAAATATTTTTATTTCTTGGATAAGGAATTACGCTGCGTGAAAAGAAAAGCGAATTCATATTTTTATCAACGGCAACTTTTACATAATTGGGGTCATTAATTAATTTTTCATCTTGTAAGATCTGCATCAGCGAAGCCACCTGTATTTTTTCTCCATCTTCCCCCTCAAAGACTTTTAATAATTTTTCAAGTGGTTCTTTTTTTACAAAAGGCTCATCGCCCTGTACGTTCACCACAATATCAACATCCACTTCAACAACAGCTTCTGCAATCCGGTCACTTCCGCTTTCATGTTCTTTTTTACTCATCACCGCATTGCCACCATGAGAAACAATTTCTTTAAAAATAATTTCACTATCTGTTACCACCATCACTTCACTAAACAAACCCGTTGCAACCGTATTATCATACGTATGGCGGATAACCGTTTTATTGCCGAGCATTTGCATCAGCTTTCCCGGAAACCGTGTGGCAGCATACCTGGCAGGGATGGCAGCTATTATTTTCATTATTACTTTTTATTTTTTTGTTTATACACCACCGCCAAAAACAATCATTAATTGTCCACCTACTGTTAAAATAGAAAAATGATAAATAGCCCCGTCTTCATATTCTACCGAAATTTTTTCAATCCAGTTTACATCATCAGCATCTTTTTCAACTTTTACCATATATTCTCTGTTGTCTTTTTTAAATGTTTTACTTGTACCCGGAAATTCATCTTTATCATTAAACACATTTTTAAACTCAGGAATCAATCTCACTAAAATAAAACCCTGTTGAATAGTAAATCCCGGTAAAAAATAATTATTGTTGTTGGATTCATAAAATTGCTCTTCGTGATACTCTGCCCCATTTTTATAGAGTTGTTTTTTTAAAGTTGAACCAAGAGATTCGGGATCATTAGTGTTACCGTTTTTCTGTATTACCAGAGTACCAGCTGGAGCCGAAAGTTGGGATAAATAATCTTTCATTGTTTTAGTACCGGCTTTGGGCGGTGCTCCTGGTAAAAGATAGGAGTTTACAATATAACCGGTCTTACCATTATAAGTTGTTTTTGCCCATGCGCCTTCCATTCCTTCAGTCGAAATATTTATAATTTCTTCAGGATAGTTAACAGTAAGCTTTGTTCCATAAGGAATTTTTACAAGAACAGCCGCTTTAGCGTCTGGCTTATCACGCATACTTAATCCACTTTTTGCAGCCACATATCCAATGGTAAGTGCGTTTTGAGTAAAAGAAGTTGTTGTAATCAATGTTAGAACAAAAAGAAAACACTTCTTCATAAAAAAAATTTTTTTGTAAATGAAAGCAGCAAAAGTTTACTCACCCAATTTCTGAAACGGCTTTGTAATCAACAGCACAATTTCTTCATCTTTTTCATCAGGATAATCACGGTCAATGCCATATCGGATTTTATCGGGAGTTAATTTTTTAAACGTACCAAACAGCCGATCCCAGATAGAAAGAATTGCACCGTAGTTACTATCTGTAAAAGGTTGTTTCCAGTGATGATGCACTTTGTGCATATTGGGCGAAACAAAAAGATAGCTCATTGTATTGTCTATCCATTTTGGTAAACGAATATTGGCATGTTCAAAGGCAGTAAAAAAAATAAGTACGGTTTGATAAATCATTACTGCATACATCGGTGCGCCACTTACGATGATTCCAATAAAAAAGAAAATGCCGCGTATTACACTTTCTATCGGGTGATGGCGAAGACCGGTTGTTACATCTACATTCGTATCGGCATGATGCACTACATGAAAACGCCAGAGGATTTTATATTTATGTTCTATAATATGTACCAGCCACCCACCAAAAAAATCAACAATAAAGATTGTAAGTAAAATTGTAACAAGTATGCCGGCCCCCAACCAATTTATAATTCCAAAATTATTGGCCACACTCCAGTCGCTTATTTTTATTATAATTAATGCAAGAAATGTATGAATAACAAGATGAAAAAAAGTTAATCCAAGATTTACCATAGCATGACGCAGCCGGGTTTTTCTAAACTTCAGTTTCAATAAAGGAATAGAGCCTTCAATAATCCAGAAAAATAAAAGACCACCAACAAGAAATGCTACCCGCTCGAGAGGGCGGCTTTCAAGGGCTGAAAAATAATGTATGATATTATCCCACATAAAAAAAGTTGAAAGTTTAAATACCTAAGCCCGGCGTAGACGAGCAAAAGTTACGAAGTAAAATTTAGAATCTCCATAGATGAAGACGAATTGTGTTCCCCGGTGTTTTCTTTTTCAACCGGCTGTTTAAATTCATGATTGCAGGCAAAGCAATGATATACTTTTTCTATCGTCATTGCATAATCACCAAGGAAAAAAGTTGTAATTGCGCTGAGCCAGTTGATGGCTTTACGGGGAGTGCTTACAAAAGAAATATTATTTGATTTGCATCTGGGACAGGATAGATTCAGTTTTTTCTCTTCCCGGTATTGATTTAATAACCCGACCGCTTTTGTAAAATCATTTTCAGCAACCATTAATCGAATTCCACCTGTGGCCTGATTCCAGATAGGCATAATTGTAGAGGTGTTTTCGTCTTTTAGCCAGCAATCAACATCCTCTTCCTGTAAACGCCCCAAAATAATATTTGCATCTATATAATTATTAAAAGATTCAACGTGTTTAAATTCCATACATCAAAAATAGAAAAGCGGATCGTAGCGACCCGCTTTTTAATCAGTTAATAATTTTTTAGTTATTGTTTTACAAAACGAATTGTTTCTGTTTCAGCATCGCCTGTTAATCTTAATGTATAAACACCTGCTGCCAATTTTTTTGCAGGTATCGTTAAAACTGCGCCGGGAGCAACACTACCAAATCTTGTGTCGGATAAAATTCTACCCGCAGCATCTATAACCTGTGCTTGTAAATACGTTAACCTGTTTTCATTCATTTTTATTGTAAGCAGATCATTGGTAACCGGATTTGGATTCACTGTAATATTTG
Source organism: Bacteroidota bacterium (assembly GCA_031413675.1). GTDB lineage: Bacteria > Bacteroidota > Bacteroidia > Chitinophagales > Chitinophagaceae > VBAR01. Next base: position 13,838 of record JANOFP010000332.1, on the reverse strand, counting down.
CAAGCCTGTTGTCTTTTAATATTACGGATCGCACCGGAGAGTATGTTGATTTGCCATCCAGATCAACCTGCTTCAAACGGTAATAATATCGTGTATTCTTTTTTACATTATTATCTGAAGAGGTATAATTGCGGTCAGTAAACCCATTGCCTAAACTGTTGGTAAAACCAATAGACGAAAAATCGGACGCATTGCCAACGCTGCGTTGAATATCAAAGCCACGGCTGTTTTGTTCATATACGGTTTTCCATCCCAGTTCAACAGAATTTATTTTAGCCGATGCATTGAAATCAAGTAGCCCAACAGGAAGAGGACCGTTTTGTGTGATTGTAAAATTGGCATTGCTGATATCAAAGAAAATATTTCCAATAGCCTGTATCATAAACCGCACAGTTGTATTCGTTGGAATATTTGGGATAGTTACTGATTGAGTTCCGTCATTTGGCGTACTTGCTAATACTGTTGTGGGATAAGTTAAGCCACCATCTGTTGACATTAATATTCTGACGTTTGCCGTACTGATTGGTGCAGCAGTTGTAGACGAAACATTCCATGTTATAGTTTGTGCTGTACCACCGAGCCAGTTTTCAGCACCATTGGGGGCACTAACTGTAAATGCACCGGTGCCGCCTTCTACATTTATTAAAAAAGCAGTTGCAAGAGAACAGCCAAGATTAGCCGCATCACCACCACCGGTTGCCACACCACCACCACCTGCCCTGCTATCACGAATAGTTAACCTGAATTTGAGAGGTCTTGTTTGTGAGCCGTTCGGATTACTCATCGTTTCACCTTTCAATCCATCGTTTGTTGCAGCAGGAGCAGCCGGATAACCCGCTAGAATAACATTAATGTCGGGTATCATTCTTGATCCGGATGTTTTTGGTTCTCTTGATTTAAATAAGGGCTTGGTTAATGAGTTTGCTCCTCCATCCCAGGTATCCTGTGCACCCAGATCCCACTCTTCCCAGCAATAAGTAAGTGCATCACCATTTGCATCGGTTGCTGTACCGGTTAATACAAAAGGAGTTAATTCAGGAATAGAAACACCATTATTATTCATTGCAGTAATAACGGGAATTGTGTTTCCCGTAGCTATCGTACCATGACACGAAGCTCCGGACCCTGTTGTAATAAAATTGCTGATCTCATCATAACTTACTGAATGAAAAAAAGCATCACTGTTTGGCTGTATATCATCTGCAGCACAAATACCTGCATATGCCATAATCGTTGTACCACTTCCCACTTCATAAGCGGTGCTTGCATTTCTGTTTCCACCACCACAACTTCCATCCACGCTATTAAATGTATGATTCCCCCCGAACTGATGCCCAATTTCATGGGCCACATAATCAATATCGAATGCATCACCTAAAGGAACAGTGCGGCCTGTAACACCCCATGCTTTGTTGGCTGTACATATTACACCTAACCCAGCTATTCCACCTCCACCAGTACTGAATACGTGGCCAATATCATAATTAGCACTTGTGATAATTAAATCTATATTAGTTTGATTTTCGCCAAGCATTGTACCGCCGCTGTTATTAGTATATGGGTCGGTGGTACCATCGAGATAAACAAGTAAATTATTATTGCCAACCAATATTAACCGAACAGCAAATTCATTTTCATAAACAGAATTAATTCTGTTTACCGATGTTACCATTGCCGCCGTTGTTGCAGCCAGCGTTGGCGCAGAGGGTAAACAAACCGCAACAGCATATTCTCCTGTACATGCCAATGCAAGCCGGTAAGTGAACAATTGTGTTCCTCTGCAAGGGCCACCGGCGGTTACTCGTGCAGCTATATTGGGAGTAACGGGTGTACCACAAATGAACGGAGCATCCTTTTTTAAATCTCTGGAGAAATAACTCACATAATATTCGGTATTCCCTTTTGCATACGGATCTATAAAAATATTTCCGGAAGGAGATAGTATCTGAGCATGAAAACCAGAGTAAGGATTGTAATCCATTCTTAAAGTAGCAAAGGGATCATCTATGCCTTGCGCAGAGTACGTTTTTATTTCTGGAAATTTTGCAGCAAGAGCAGGTTCCATAATTGGCGATTCGGAAAAACGAAAACGTTTTAAATTACCATCGGGCATGGGTAGTGTAATAATATTATCAGCTCCGGTAAATGCAAGATCTGTAAATTCTTTTGGCGCAACATTTAATTTTGTAAGAAGTGTAGGAACCTGCAATTGTTTCAAAACATATTTTTCGGGTTTGAGGGTCAGCAGCTCATTAGAAATTCTAAGAGATGACTCAGAAACAGGTTGCCAGTTTTGAGCGGAACTATTACAAACAAATAAAATAAAGAAAAACAGCAGTGGGTTGCGAAGCAATGCTTTCATAATTAGTGGATTTTTGTAAGAATAAAAATAAAGTATAAAAATTTGGCGATAAAATTTATTTCATAAAAAAAGGAATCCTTGTGGTTGATTCCTTGAATAGTTATTGACAGGTGTTAATTAAATTATTGATTCAGCATCAATGGCATCACCAGCATCAGTAGCTCTTCATTGTCTTCTTTATCCGATGGTCTTATTATACCTGCTTTAGTTGGTGTTGATAGTTCAATGGTTACTTCTTCACTGTCAGCCGCACTCAGCATTTCTATTAAAAATTTTGCATTGAAAGCAATTATTAAATCTTCACCATCATAACGGCATTTCATTCTTTCATCTCCTTCGTTGCTGAAGTCAATATCCTGTCCGGTTAATTCTAACTGGCTTCCTGCAATATTCAATGCCACCTGGTTGGTGCTTTTATTACTGAAAATACTTACACGACGTAAGGCGCCCTGCAAATCATTTTTATTTACAGTTAATTTATAGGGGTTATCAGTTGGTATTACAACTTTATAATCCGGAAACCGTGCATCAATCAACCGGCAACTCATTTGCACATCGCCATGTTTTACAAAAAGATGGTTGCTGTTATAACTCAATGTTATTTCATCTTCATTGTTTGGCAAGGCAGATTTTAATAAGCTCAAGGGTTTTTTAGGAACGATAAACGAATCAGCCTTGGGACACTTTACATCTGTTCTTTTATATTTTACCAACCGATGCGCATCGGTAGCAACCGCCTGCATTCCTTTTTTATCCAGCTCAAAAAATACACCAGTCATGGCTGGACGCAAATCGTCATTGCTTACAGCAAACAAAGTTTTGTTGATAGCAGTAACCAATGCAGAAGAAGAACAAGTAAAAGAGGTGGCACCATCAGCCGCAGGTTCTTTTGGAAAATTATCAGGATTTTCTCCCATCACTTTATACTTACCATTATCACTGGTCAGCTCGATACCGAAATTTTTGTCGATATTAAAGGTGAGTGGCTGATCAGGAATACTTTTTAAACTATCCAGTAAAATTTTTGCAGGAATACAAACCTTACCACTATCTTTTGCTTCTATTTCTAATTGTACACGCATTACTGTTTCCAGGTCGGTAGCAACAACGGTCAGCCGGTTTTTATCCACTTCAAATAAAAAATCTTCAAGTATAGGAAGTACTGTATTGGCATTAATTACTCCCGCAATATGCTGCAGTTGTTTTAGCAGGGCAGAAGATGATACGATGAACTTCATAAATGTTATTGAGTAGTATTAATTGATAGCAGCGAAACTACTGATTTTTAATTTACGTGCAACAGGTTTATCTGCTCTTATTCAGGGCTGGGGAAAGATGTTTGATTTAAGCGAAATTTAAACCCGTTCTAACGTATTTGTTTTATAGAAAAGGGTAGGTTAAAAAGAATTTGATAAAAAAGTAAACCGCCGGGTTCTGTTTTATCTCGAAAAACCGCAGGCCTTTTTTTACTTTTTGCTCTAGCTGTAATTTATTTAGATATTTTTTTTTGAAAAATCCAGAAGGGGGGTATAAAAAAAACGACCCCGAATAAACGGAATCGTTTTGATTTATGCTAAAGGGTAAGGCTTAAATCCTGCGCGGGCATCGTGGATGCCTGCGATCACGAACATCTTCACGTCTGTCTCTTACGTCCTCACGGCGGTCACGGACATCTTCTCTACGATCACGAACATCTTCCAGGCGATCCAATACGCCACCATTATGTCTGGCGTCTCTTACATCTTCACGTCTGTCTCTCACATCTTCTCTGCGATCACGAACGTCTTCACGTCTGTCTCTTACATCTTCTATCCGGTCAGCTGCTCTGCGGCGTTGTTGTGCATCGGCTGAATTGGTAATCGATGCTGCACAAATTATAGTTGCGCTTACTAAAAATGTTTTGATGAATTGTTTACTTAACATGGCTTTACGTTTTAGGGTTGTACGAATTTTGTTACGCAGAGATAGACCGTAGCCTTGCTTCGAGGTTTAATGGATAAAAAACTCCTGAAGAAAATATTTTCACGAGAATGGTAGTAATACGAATAAAATTTAAAAATCAAACGATGGGATTTCCAATTTTTTATCCCGCTTCATCATTGCCTTACGGTTTGAAATATTCCATGCAGTGTAAAAAACCAACTGAGCTCTTTTTACTAATAAGGGGTAATTAATTTTATCCGGAGTATCCGTTGGGCGGTGATAATCGTAATGCACGCCATTAAAATAAAAAATGATCGGGACACCCTTTTCAGCAAAACTATAATGGTCGCTTCGGTAATAATACTGATTTGCATCTCTAAGATCATTAAATCTTCTATCTAAAATTATTTTTGTGTGCCGGTTAGCCAAATTTGATATGGGTGCTAAATCGCTACTGAGTTTATCATCCCCAATTACATAAACATAATTAGCAGAATCTTTATCTCCGATATGTAAATTATCAATTCTTCCAATCATATCTATATTCAAATCAACAGAAGTTTTTTCTAATGGATAAACAGGGTGATTGGAATAATATGCCGAACCCCAGAGCCCATGCTCTTCTCCACTTACTGTCATAAACAAGATACTGCGGCGGGGTCCTTTACCTGCTGCCTTTGCTTTTGAAAATGCTTCTGCTATTTCAAGAATTGAAACCGTTCCACTGCCATTATCATCTGCACCGTAATTTATAGTTGTGTCATTGCGCATGCCGAGATGATCATAGTGTGCAGATACAACGACATACTCGTCTTTTTTATCCCTGCCTTCCAAAAGACCCATCACATTTGCAGCGTACGTTATATCCGTTTGATTAATATAATTAAAGTCAATTTCTGCTTTATAGGTTTTTGAGGGCAATGCTTTTGTTTTCATTTTTTCAAGAATGTCTTTTGCATCATTGCCCATTATACCAGCAGCTACATTTTCTGAAATATTAAATACGGGTGGCGATTGATTTGCTTTATTAGAATTTAAACTCCAGCTGCCAATTGTATTAAAAATTTTTCTTGGATAACCCCCATTGATAATTAACAAAGCAATTGCTCCTTTTTGTTGCGCATTAATTGTTTTACCAAAAGGAGAAATAGAGCCTGCCCCTTCTATTGCCTTAAACCCATCTGGTAGTCCATCTACAATAATTACTAATTTTCCTTTTACATCCAATCCGGAATAATCATTATGGTCACCGTCAACAATTCCGAAACCCGCAAACACGGCTTCGCTAAAATGCATCGAACCGGAAATGTTATCGGCGCCTGGAACGAAATCTTGTTTTAGTTCAAATTCTTTTTTATTTATACTTAATGAAGAACCGATCATAGAATCTTTGTACAATGGATATTGTTGACGGTAACTTCCGTTATTACCCGGGGTAAGGCCTATTAATTTCATTTGAGCTTCGATATAATCAGCAGCTTTTTCTAATCCGGGAGAAGGCGTTTGTCTTCCGCCCATTTCTTTGCTTGCTATTTTATATAAATGTCTTTTTAAATCTACCTCAGAAATTGTTTTTGCAAAAAATGCCGGGGTATTTTTTTTTTGTGCTAGTGCTAAAAAAGGAAGAAGGAGATAGAAAAAAAGAAACCGCTTTTTCATTTAGGATTATTTTATAAAATAATTTCCAAACTTAATTCAATTAAATGTTTGAGAAAGCCGATAACACAGACAGGCTTCGGGTTTGTATGCTTCTAATTAAATAATCGAATTAATCAGGAAGGGGCATTTTTATTCTGTGTATTGAATTGTAACAATCAACAGGGGCAGGCAATTTTATTTACTCTTTTAGCATGGCGGCCACCTTCAAATGTTGTTTGCATAAAAATGTTCACCATTTTTTCTGCATCGCCTTCACGAACAAATCTTGCCGGGATACAAATAATATTTGCATCATTGTGTTCTCTTGCAAGTTTTGCTAATTCTTCGCCCCAGCAAATAGCCGCACGAATGCCTTGATGTTTGTTTGCTGTAATAGCAACACCATTTGCGCTGCCACAAACCAATATTCCAAAAGAAGCTTCACCTTTTTCAACCGTATCGGCAACCGGGTGTGCAAAGTCGGGATAGTCAACCGAATCTTTTGTATCTGTTCCAAAATCTGTAAATGCCAGGCCTTTTGCTTCTAAAAAAGAAATCAAATCTTCTTTATAATCATAACCTGCATGGTCGCTACCCACAGCAATTGGCTTTGTAAGATTGAATGGAGAGTTCATATAAAAAAGTTAAGAGTGAATAGATAATAACGAATAAGAATTCAAAGTTAGTAAAGTTCTGACTGCAAAAACTGATTACTGACGACTGTCATCAGCTCCATTCTTTATTTTCTTTTTCCTTTTCCTTATTAATGCGGGTTGCAATTCCAATACTTACTTCATAAAGTACATAAAGAGGAATGGTTACAATCGTTAAACTAAAGGGATCTGTACTTGGAGTTATTATTGCGGCAGCTATTAATATTACAATAAATGCATGGCGGCGGTACTTTCTTAAAAAGGATGCAGAAATAATTCCAATCCTTGTAAGCACCATTACCAGCAAGGGCATTTGAAATAAAACACCTACACCAACTGTAGTATAAATGAGATTTTCAAGATAATCAGAAAAAGTCGGCATTATTTTTATTTGATCACTCAACGTGTAAGAGAAATAAAAATTTACCATAAAGGGGGTAAGAATAAAATATCCAAATGCAACGCCGAGAAAAAATAAAAAAGAAACCCAGAATATTATTCCTCTTGTTTTCCTTAATTCCTTTGGCGATAATGCCGGCTTAATAAATTTCCAGAATTCCCAAAAAACAAACGGAAAGGCTATAATAAAACCACCAACAAAAGCAACGGTGAAGGATGAAATAAACTGACCTGTCATTGCGGTTTCAATAAGATTAACACTTACAGGTTTAAAACAAAGTGCATCGCCTATTCCAATGCCATGTCCCAGAGAGCACAACCATCTTGCAGAAATAAAATCAGCTTTGGTTGGGGCAAGTAAAAGTTGATCTACTACTGTTCTTACAAAAATGAAAATAACAATTGCGCCAACCAGGATTGCAATAACTGAACGAATGAGATGCCAACGCAACTCTTCAAGATGATCTATAAAAGTCATCTCGTTGCTACCATCTTCTTTTTTTCTTTTATTTAAAAAATCAAATATTGCCATAAAATCAGGAGCGGCAAAGATAAGGGGTCGGCATTGTTAGATTTGAAATGATATACTCATTGAAATTATATATTTTTAAAATTAATTGAAAAAAAATTCTGCTATACTTGGAGCCGCATTTCTCATGGCTACATCGGCTATCGGCCCAGGCTTCCTTACTCAAACTTCCAGGTTTACCAGCGAGCTGATGGCAAGCATGGGCTTTGTTATTCTGATTTCAATTTTATTGGATATTGGTGCTCAACTTAATATTTGGCGCATTGTAGCTGTAAGCGAAAGCTATGCACAGGATTTATCAAACAAAGTTTTTCCGGGTCTGGGATTTTTTCTTGCGACATTAATTGCAGCAGGTGGTCTTGTCTTTAATATTGGAAATATGGCGGGTTGTGGGTTGGGGTTAAATGTATTGACGGGAATAAAACCAGAATATGGAGCCATAATAAGTTGTGTGATTGCTTTAAGTATTTTTTGGTACAAAGAAGCCGGCAAGCTGATGGATGGATTTGCAAAGCTGCTTGGTTTGTTGATGATAGCACTTACCTTATATATAGCATTCAAATCTCATCCACCAATTGGCGATGCTTTATACAGAACCATTTTTCCTGAAAAAATTGATGTGCTGACAATTGTAACATTGGTTGGTGGCACAGTTGGCGGCTATATATCATTTGCCGGTGTTCATCGCTTAATGGATGCGGGGATTAAAGGAAAAAATTTTTTGCCACAAGTAACCAGAAGCTCGGTAAGTGGCATTGTTATTACATCTGCTATGCGTTATATCTTATTTCTTGCAGCACTCGGTGTAGTGTATGGTGGTACTACACTTGCAGCAAATAATCCTGCAGCATCGGTTTTTCAAAATGCGGCAGGTGAAATTGGTTATAAATTTTTTGGCGTTGTGTTATGGTGTGCCGCTATCACATCAGTAATCGGCGCATCTTACACTTCTGTTTCTTTTTGGAAAACATTAATGCCCGTTCTTGCAAAGAATGAAAAAATTATTATCAGTCTTTTTATCATAACATCCACAATTATTTTTGTAATAGTAGGGAACCCGGTAAATCTTTTAATAAAAGCAGGAGCTATCAATGGAATTATTTTGCCAATTGCACTATCTGTAATCTTAATAGCAGCAAGAAAAAAAACTTTAATGAATCAATATAAGCATCCAATCTGGTTACAGATTTTTGGTTGGCTGGTAGTAGCGGTTATGGGCTGGATGGGGTTTAAAACACTACAGACTATGTTTTGATTTTACAAAAAAATCCCTGCTTAAATTACTAAGCAGGGAAATAAATTTTTAAAATAACTTCTTATTGAATCACTTTAACTCCTTTAATCGTCATCAGCATTTCCTTTTTAGGCTCTTTAATCTTTTCAATTTCCTCTTTGCTCTTGCCGGCATCTTCAGCATAGTGCTTCAGCATATTTACAGAAGTTTCTTTTAGCTCAGCAGAGCCTTCGGCCAATACAATTTTTCCAACGATGTCCAATGGCATAGCAAATTCATGGTCTTTTACTTTTATCATAATAGTGGTACCATCTTCTTTTTGAATTTTTGCCCAGCAACCCATTGCCTTACATACTTCAACCACCTTTCCCTTTATTTTCCCTTCAAACTTATTGTCAACCATTTTAGCTTCCAATTCATTGGCGCTTATAGCAGTTCCCTTTTCAGAAACCTCACCAAATACAGTCCCCGGTTTGGCAGACGGCTCATCTTGAGCATTAATATTAAAAGATAAAATAAGCGCAGCAGAGGCAATCAGAATTTTTTTCATATTACAAAAGTTTAGAGGGCAAATATCAATCATTTTTTCCCATCAAGCAAGGGTTAATTTTGAAGGGGAGATAAAAAATTTGAAAATAAATCCTAAAATATTAGCTTCATAATGCTAAATCATTTAGTTTTGAATGCTCAAGAATATTTTCTTACTAAAAGATTGAAAACTTAACTTTGAAACATGGCAAAAACTGAAAAAGATAAAACTACTGATATGTCAAACACTAACAACAACAGCGAAAAGCTGAAAGCATTGAAGCTAACCATTGACAAAATTGAAAAGGATTATGGCAAGGGTAGCGTAATGATGATGAATGAAAAAGGAATACACGAAATGGAAGTGGTATCTACCGGATCAATAGGTCTTGATGTGGCACTGGGCATTGGTGGATTACCAAGAGGAAGAGTAGTGGAAATATATGGACCTGAATCATCCGGTAAAACAACAATTGCTATACACGTAATTGCTGAAGCACAAAAGAAAGGAGGCATGTGTGCCATCATTGATGCCGAGCATGCATTCGACAGTGCTTACGCAAAAAAGTTGGGTGTTGATGTAGATAATCTTTTGATTTCTCAGCCCGATTATGGTGAGCAGGGGTTAGAAATAGCGGACCGTCTTATTCTTTCCGGCGCACTGGATGTTGTAGTTATTGATTCAGTAGCAGCATTGGTTCCAAAAAGTGAATTGGAGGGAGAAATGGGTGATAGCAAAATGGGACTTCATGCAAGATTGATGAGCCAGGCATTAAGAAAGCTTACAGCCACCATTGCAAAAACAAATACCATTTGCATTTTCATCAATCAATTGCGTGAAAAGATAGGAATCGTATTTGGCAATCCGGAAGTTACAACCGGTGGTAATGCACTGAAATTTTATGCCTCTGTTCGTTTAGATATTCGTCGTTCATCTCAAATAAAAGATGGTGATGAAGCAGTTGGTAACCGTGTAAAAGTTAAAGTGGTTAAAAACAAAGTAGCCCCTCCATTCCGCTCGGCAGAGTTTGATATTATTTTCGGCGAAGGAATTTCTAAAAATGGCGAAATAGTAGATATGGGCGTTGAATTAGGGATTGTTCAAAAAAGCGGAAGCTGGTATAGCTATAATGCAGACAAATTAGGCCAGGGTCGTGATGCTGTAAAACAATTACTGATTGATAATCCCGAAATGGCAAATGAAATAGAAGGAAAAATAAGAGAGAAAATTAAAGAGATGCAAGTGGCTTAGAATTTTACAATAATACAAACATGGGTTAGTAAACAATCCCGCCTCGAACAGGCGGGATTTGTTTTTTTTAACAGGATAATAATTCAATTTCCGGGATTAATAAATTTTCAAGATTGTAAGGTAATATTTTTGACATCCATGCAAGAGGTTCTTTTAAATAAGACGTCTAATAGGTTTAAGAAAAATGCTTAAGAAACCGACAAATAAAAAATTTATTAAATGGTTCCTGGTTGCCGGGCTCATTCTTTTGCTCTCGGGTGGCGGTCTTTATATATATATTGTTAACCTTAAGTATGAAGATACGGCCGCTGTAAAGCCGGATTTTAGAGTTGAAGCATTGCCATTTATAAAATCATTTGAAGAAAACAATAGCGGGGCGAATAAAAAATATACGGAGAAAATAATATCGGTTTCCGGTAAAATTTCAGACTTAGAGCCTGCCGATACAACTTTAAATATCAAATTCATAAATCCGGCTACAGGGTCCTATGCCATTTTTGCATTTCAAAAACAAAATCTTGATCAGTTAAAAGATTTGGCAAAAGAAGACAGCGTAACTATAAAAGGCTCTTGCAGCGGTGGAGATTACAGTAAAATTCTGGGTACATTTTTTATAACATTCAAGCGATGTGTTCTTGAAGAAAATCATTCAAATATTAAAAATAAAAATAAACAACAATGAAAAAAATAAATATCCTTTTCGTTCTTATGCTTAGTGCAGCAATCGGTTTTGCCCAAAAGAAAACAACAACCTCTGCTACGGTTTCATTTGACGCTACTACCCCCAAAGACGAGTTACCAAAAGCAGAAAATAAAACAGTAATCGGCTCTATTGATACAAAAACCGGCGAAGTAGCTTTTGAAGCGGCTGTTAAAAATTTTTCCTTTTCCAATCCTAAAATGCAGGAACATTTTAATGGTGCCAACTGGCTGAATTCTGACGAGTTTCCCAAGTTTAGTTTTACCGGGAAAATTGAAAGCCCGAATAAAATAAAGTGGACAAAGAATGGCACTTACAAAGTAAATGTGACAGGAATCCTTGATATAAAAAGGATCTCAAAAATGACCACAGTATCCGGAACCATTACTGTAGCAAACGGGAAAATAAATGTAAAGACTAATTTCACTGTTAAGTTAGCTGATTATAATATTACGGGACAACCCATTGAAGTGGGTAAGGTTTCCAGAGAACCAAAAATTACCGTTACTGCTGAGTTTAATTAGTCATTACATCAATGTATCTTTATAAAACAATGCCTTGCCAATTGCAAGGCATTAATTTTTAATATTAAAAATGGATTCGCATTGCAAGATCAAAAAAAATTAATCCGGCTGCTCCGGTATTCAGGAATTATTGAAGGCATTTCTTTCCTGATTTTATTACTCATTGCTATGCCGCTGAAATATATATTTCATAAACCCGGATTCGTTTTATTTTTTGGCTGGGTTCACGGAGCTTTATTTGTTACCTATGCTTATTTTGTAATCAGAGCATGGATTGTAAGAAAATGGAAATTTAAAAAAGCGTTCAGGGTTGGTATAGCGTCTGTTATTCCGCTTGGAACTTTTTATATAGATAAAGAATTAAAAAAAGAAGAACAAACTTTATAACTCACTTTGTTTTTTCCTGCTGGTAAGAATTCATAATTTGCAATGCTATGTCCTCTTTCAACCTTATTGCTCCATTTCCGCCGGCAGGTGATCAGCCAGATGCTATAAAGCAGCTGACCGAAGGAATATTAAATGGCGAAAAACATCAAACTCTATTAGGTGTAACCGGGAGTGGAAAAACGTTTACGATTGCAAATGTTATTCAAAATGTTCAACGGCCAACATTAGTGCTTACACATAACAAAACATTAGTGGCCCAGTTGTATGGAGAATTCAAACAATTTTTTCCAGATAATGCAGTTGGCTATTTTGTTTCTTATTATGATTATTATCAGCCCGAAGCTTATTTGCCCGTAAGCAATACGTATATCGAAAAAGATTTATCCATCAATGACGAATTGGATAAACTTCGCTTACAGGCAACATCAGAATTATTAAGTGGCAGACGGGATATTATCGTTGTTGCATCGGTAAGCTGTATATATGGCATTGGTAATCCTGATGAATTTGCCAACGGCATTATCCGCATTCATAAAAAACAAACGATTTCAAGACAGGGATTTCTTCATTCATTAGTTAATGTTCTTTATTCAAGAACCATACTCGAATTTAAAAGAGGAACATTCCGGGTAAAAGGAGATACGGTAGATATCAATCTTCCCTATTTAGATACGGGCTATCGCATTACTTTTTTTGGCGATGAAATAGAAGAGATAGAAAGTTTTGATGTAGTAACCGGAAAAAGAATTGCCGTAATGGATAATGCTGCCATCTTTCCGGCTAATCTTTATTTAGCTCCGAAAGATATGATACAGCAGATACTTTATGAGATACAGGATGAAATGAATGCACAGGTTTCTTATTTTAAAAATACCGGCAAGTATATTGAAGCACAGCGGTTGAGTGAACGGGTAAACTATGATGTGGAAATGATTCGTGAACTCGGTTATTGTAATGGCGTAGAAAACTATTCTCGTTTTTTTGACAGAAGAAAAGCAGGAACAAGGCCATTTTGTTTGTTAGATTATTTTCCAAAAGATTTTTTATGTGTGATTGATGAAAGCCATCAAACCATTCCGCAGGTAAGTGGTATGTATGGCGGCGACAGAAGCCGGAAATTAGTTTTAGTTGATTATGGTTTTCGTTTGCCATCGGCATTAGACAATCGTCCGTTAAATTTTCATGAGTTTGATGCAATGCTGAACCAAACGATTTATGTTTCTGCAACACCGGATGATTTTGAATTGGAAAAATGCGGAGGTGTGGTTGTAGAACAGGTTGTGCGACCAACAGGATTACTTGACCCACCAATTGAAATTCGTCCTTCGGTAAATCAGATAGATGATTTAGTGGATGAAATAGATAAACGGGTAACGAAAGGCGATCGGGTTTTGGTAACAACATTGACCAAGCGAATGGCAGAAGAGATGGATAAATATCTTCACCGAATTAATATTAAATCAAAATACATACACAGCGAAGTAGATACATTAGAACGAGTGGAGATACTGCGTGAATTAAGATTGGGAGTAATTGACGTATTAGTTGGTGTAAATCTTTTGCGTGAAGGACTGGACTTACCCGAAGTTTCATTAGTGGCAATTCTGGATGCAGACAAAGAAGGTTTTTTGCGTAATGAAAAAAGCCTGACCCAAACTGCAGGCCGTGCTGCAAGAAATGTAGATGGGCTGGTAATTTTTTATGCAGAT